>NZ_JBHMQT010000018.1:0-204081 GCF_042435035.1 Sphaerimonospora cavernae | reverse complement strand
TGGATGCCGCCCATTCCCGGCACGGCATGACTCCCGGCGTCCGTTCACCCTGGCACGCCCAGAGGCGGTCACTATCCGCTATCACATGAAAGCACCGCGCGTATCCGCTGATTGTTTACGATCGACAGGTTCACCGAGGCCGCCACCATTATCTGGAAACCGCCGAGAACGATTCCCTGGAGCAGCACGTTTCCTTTGTTCAAGTCGATGAACTGCGGAATTACAGAGATGTACAGGATGGCTATCTTGGGATTGAGCAGATTCGTCATCAGCCCCATCGCGAAAAGTCGACGCGGGGGATCGTCGGGCACGTCCTGCACGGTGAAGACCGATACGCCACCGGGCCTGACCGTCTTCCAGGCGAGCCACAGCAGGTAACCGGCGCCAAGCAGCCTGATCGCCGTGAGGATTCCGGGAAACGCGGCGAACAGCGCCGCCAACCCGAGGTTCGTGCCGACCAGATAGACAAGGAATCCCGCGACGACACCGCACAGGGAGATGATTCCGGCCCGGCGTCCCTGACCGATGCTCCGTGAGACCAGGTACAGCATGTTCGGACCGGGAGACAGCACCATTCCGAGCGAGATGGAAACGACGCCCAGAATCGCGCCCTGCCCCACCATCGATGCCGCCCCCTTTCCGTGACGCGCCCATCACGACTTTCTCAGCGTATTCGGCGAGTCCATTCCGGCGCAATATTTAATATTGCTCTCGGTGCAATGTCGTGTTTGAATTGCGGCCGTAACCGACCCCGGAGAGGAGACGGCGTTGGAGAGCTATCGGCAGGTCGCGGACGAGGTGGCCGCGGAGATCGCCGCCGGACGGCTACGACCGGGAGACCGGCTGCCTCCACAGCGGGACTTCGCCCGGCGGCGCGGTATCGCCAACTCCACAGCCGTCCGCGTCTACAAGGAACTGGGCCGCCGCGGCCTGACGGTCGGCGAGGTCGGCCGCGGCACGTTCGTACGGGCCTCCGCCCGGCAGCCCGGAACCGCACTCGCCGAACCCAGTGACAGCAGAATCGATCTCGAGCTCAACCATCCCGTCGTCCCCGAACAGGCCCGCCTGCTCGGGGACGCAATGAAGCCACTGCTCCGCCCGGACATCCTGCTGTCGGCCATGCGGCCGGTGGGCGCGGCCGGAACGCCACTCGCCCGCGACGTCGTCGTGGATCTGGTCGCACGCGGCGACTGGTGCCCGGACCCGGCGCGGGTGCTCTTCGCCGGCAACGGCCGTCAGGCGATCGCGGCCGCCATCGCCGCGCTGGTCCCCCCGGGCGCGCGGCTGGGAGTCGAGGAGCTCACCTATCCCGTGCTCAAGGCGATCGCCGCCCGGCTCGGGGTCACCCTCGTCCCCTTGACGGTCGACGAAGCCGGCCTGGTCCCCGATGCCGTGGCGGCCGCGGCACGCAAGGCTCCGCTGAAGGCGATCTATCTCCAGCCGACGCTGCACAATCCCTTGTCGCTCAACATGCCCGTCGAACGCCGGGCCGAGCTCGCGAGCGTGCTCACGCGGCTGGGCGTCCACGCGATCGAGGACACGATCTGGTCGTTCCTCCGCGACGACCTGCCACCACTCGCCGCCTGGGCGCCCGAGCACACGATCCTCATCGACAGCCTCTCCAAACGGCTCGCACCCGGCCTGACCATCGGGTTCGCCGTCGTTCCCGAGACGGCGGTCGCGAACGTCACCGCGGCGCTGCACTCCGGGGCCTGGACGCCCGTGCGGTTCGCACTCGAGGCGGCGACCCAGTGGTGGATGGACGGCGTCGTACGGTCGGTGACCGTTGGCAAGCAGCGAGAAGCGGCCGTCCGGCAGGAGATCGCCACCCGCTACCTGGGCGATTTCTCGGTGCGCGGCGACCCGCGTTCCTACTACTGCTGGTGGGAGCTCCCGCCGCCGTGGCGGGCCGACACGTTCGTGGCGGCCGCCGCACGGCACAGCATCGCCGTGACTCCCGCGGCGGCCTTCGCCGTGGGCGACTACCGTGCGCCGAACGCCGTCAGGCTCGGCCTCGCGTCGCCCCCCGCCGAAACGCTGGCGCGCGCTCTGGCCACCCTCAGCGGCCTCGCCCGCTCCTCGCCGGACGATCTCCTGACCGATTGAGGGCGGCAGATTGCTGCGACAGGTGAGGCCGCGGGCGGAGGCGTCGGGACGGTGGTCAGCAGGCGATGGTCACCAGCTTGGAAACTCCTACGTTGAAACCGCCGCCCCCCGAGGTCCGGTGCAGGCTGATGAACAGCTCACCTCGGAAGGTCCCCTCGACGCACGGCGCGACGACGGTCGCCTGGAAGGTCGGGCCGGATTCCTGGAGCTCTGCGACGCCGTTCTCCACCCCTTCCGACCCGTTGAACCAGAGCAGCATCCAACCGTGGTCAACGGATCCCTTCGGGCAGATAACGCTCCCGTTCACGGTCATGGTCTTGCCGTTCGACACCGGTTCGGTGACGTTGACCACGCACTCCGGGACGTCGTTCCTTGTCATCGTCGTGTCGGCGTTGGCCGCGCCGCCCGGCGCCATCACGGCCAGTGCGGCCGCGAGCATCGTCGACACCGCGACGGATGTTCTGAACCTTCTCATGATCTCCTCCGATCGTGAGCGAAAGATCCCTTAAGCGCAACCATCACCCCCTCGGCCAATTTAGTCAAGATTTGAACATCTTTGTCTTTCAGGCGGCCAGGAGTCCGGGGGCACGGCAGAGCCAGTCGTTGACCGTGCCGTCGAAGCCGTCCGGCGGGCCGATCCGCAGGCATGACCGGTCGGCGGCGTTCCGCGTCAGCCGTACGCGGAAGGGCTCGTCATCGAGATCGGGGCTGCCGGAGAACACCGCGAAGTCGGCCTGGCCGATCCGCAGGTGCTCGCCGATCGTCCGGCATGGGGCGCCCGGGTGTCCGGTGATCCAGTCGAGATGCCCGAGCAGCAGCCGATCGGCGACGGTGCGCAGGATGTCGACCGTGCAGAGGCTGTGCGCGCACGCGGCGCCGTCCAGCATGATCTCGGGCAGGCCGAACCGGCGCAGACCGCGGCTCTTCACCCGCAGACACGAGCAGAGCCCGGAGGCCGCCGGCTCCCACGGCGGGCAGGAGCCGGTCTCGTCGACCTCCGACGTCCAGCCCAGCCAGTCGTCGCCGAGCCGGAACTCCTGCCGCTCCCCCGGACATTCCGGGCAGTGGGCTAAGGCGGTGCCGGTGAGCGGGTCGACGATCATGCCGTGGTAGGCCTCGGCGACCCCGCGAGCGGCCGCCCGGGCGACCTGTGCCGCCTCCGGCTGAGCGGTCACGGATGCGGTGCTGGAGACGACGATGTGGTGGCGGGCCCTGCGCACCTGTTTGCGGATGTCGTCACCGTCCAGGTCCATCCGCCGCCACGGCGACTGCGCGGCCCGGAACGCCTCCAGCTCGAGCCGGGGCGTGCCCAGCACCTCCATCGCCGCGCGTCGGTGCGGCCGCCCCATCCGCCACGGCACTATCGAGGACAGCTCGGTCGGGGTGCGGTCGGTCACGACGACGAAAACGGTCGTGGTCTCGGCGGGCACCGGGTATGTGATCTTCATGGGGTCCTCCTCAGAACGCCTGGAGGTCCCCAGCCTGCGCCGATCACGCCCAGAAAATCTCCGCCGAACCCCGTTCTGTGGACAAGGGCGGTTATCCACAGATGCTTACGCGGAGACCGATGCCCTCACCCGAGCCAGCCGCCGCCCGAGGCGCCGGCCGAGGCGCTGGGCTGGGGCCTCGATCAGGTGGTAGGTCAGGAGGCCGAGCGGCACGAGGATGAGGAAGAACAACGGGAGATTCGGGCTAAGCCGCAGCAGGAGCGGGTGAAGCAGGTAGAGCGAGAAGCTGATCACTCCGATGTGGGCGAGCCACCGGGGGAACCGCCGGCGTCGCAGCGCGAAGGCCGTCATGAAGAACACGGCGGCGAGCAGGAGCGCGGGCGCCCATCCGGGATCGTCCTTGGCGAAAACCCCGCAGGCCAGCACTGTCAGCACGGTGCCGATGGCGGTGCGCCAGCGGATCGTCCCCTGCTCGGCACGGTGGATGGCCGTGCCCGCGAACATCATGGCCAGGATGATCAGCCCCTGCCAGGCGCCGATCCTGCTGCCCAGGACGACCAGCGCCAGAGCGAGGACGCCGCCGGTCAACGCGGCGGCCCCGCGCGTCCGGCCGCCTGCCCATGCGGTCACGACGATCACCACGAGCGCGGCGCCGCCCAGGAACACGGCGACCAGGTCCACACGCCCACTGATGACCGCTCTGGGGATCAGGATCCCGAGCGGCACGGCCGCCAGGGCCAGGGCCACCGCGACGGCGGCCGACCGCTGTGCCTGCCGTGCCGCGAACAGCCCGACCGTCAGCAGATAGAAGGCCATCTCGTACGACAGGGTCCACATCACATTGATGACGGCGGGCACACCGAGCAGTTCCTGCAGCATCGTCACGTTGCCGAGGACGACAACGGGCAGAGGCCGCCGGCTCAGCCCCGGGTGGAGATCGAATGCTCCGACGTACCCCAGCAGGAGCGCCAGCGCGATCGCGGCGAGCAGTAGCGGCAGCAGGCGGAAGGCCCGGCCGATCCAGAAGACCCGGACGTCGCCGCGCCGTTCCAGAGACGCGGGGATGATATAGCCACTGACCAGGAAGAACACGAAGACACCCCAGGTGCCCACGTCGATCCTGCGATCCACGACGCCCCAGACCTCCGGAATGAACGTCCAGGCGGAGTGGTGCAGCGCGACGGCCAGGGCGGCTGGGCCCCGCAGGGCGTCCAGCCAGGCCAGGCGGGAGGGAGTTGCGGCCATCGGGGTGACTTTAGGCGAAAGATGCCCATCACTTGACCGACTACTCCCTCTGACCCGGCTGTACGACGACGGCCCGGACGCCACGGCGGGTACGGGGTGCCGCCCGATGCGCGGTCAGGACGCGCCGGAAGCACGCTCCAGGTCGAACTCGTCGGCCTTCACACCCTGGAGGAAGGCCGACCACTCGTCGGAGGTGAAGAACAGCTTGGGTCCGTCGGGGTCCTTCGAGTCCCGTACGGCGATCAACCTCCCGTGACCGGCCTTGTGGGCGGCGCCGTCGACATGCTGCCCGCTCATGTGATGAGGGGTCAGGGCGACGTGCTCGAGTTCGGTGACTTCGACGCAGTTACCGCCGTTGTCGCCGGAAAAGCTTGACTTGCGCCACAGCGCGCTGTTCAGGTCCATCTCTCCTCCATCGTTTTCTTGATCAATTCAAGCGACATGTTCAGCGGAAGCGCCTCGGTCCGGATGGCCTCGAAACGCTCGATCGCCGCCGAGACGTCGCCCGCATCGCTCGTCGTGATGCCGCGGATGGCGGTCTCCGCGTACAGAACGTCGCATCCGTCATCCAGCGTGGCTATGACGAACCCGCCGAGCAGCCCCGAATGCATGCCCTGCGGGACGATCTGAACGCTCAGCCGTGGACCGGCCATCGCGATCAGGTGATCGAGTTGCTCGCGCATCACCTCCCGCCCACCGATCGGCCGGTACAGCACCGCCTCGTCGAGGACGCAGCGGAAGATCGGGGGCTGCGGATCCTCCCGCGCGAGGATGAGCTGCCGGTGCAGCCGAGCCGCCACGGCCGTCTCGTTGCCCCGCAGGACCACGTGTGCGTACGACTCGGTCTGCAGCAGTCCGGGGATCACGAGCGGCTCGTACGTCCGCAGCGTCGTGGCCTCCTGCTCCTTGTCGCGCCACTTACCGAACCAGGAGGGGAAGACCTGTCCCTTCCGCCAGTCGAGGAGTCGCTGCAGCGCGCCACCCGTGGACAGAACGTCGTCGCAGCACTGGGCGAACTCCGGACTGGCCGGAAGCTGACCGGTCTCGACACCGCTGATCAGGGACTCGCTGAAGTGGATCTTCTGGGCGAGTTGCGCCTGGGTCAGCCCCGCCTCCTGCCGGTAGTGACGCAGCTCCCTGCCCCAGATCGCCTGTGGTGAATAAGCATCGACCACAACGCCTCCTTCGCCCGGAGTTGACGGCAGTGCCCAACGGCAGGGTCCGACCACGTCGGCGACCGGTGAAATTCCGATCCGTGACGGATTACAAACAGAGCGTAGTCAAGTTGGAGCCGTCCGTGGCCGAAAACCGCCACCAGGAGAGCCGCAATCCCGTGGACCGCCAACCGTGATCTCGCCCTACCGGCCTCAGGAGGACGTACGGCGGCCCTGGCAGCGGGGGTCGTCGGTGGTCGTGGCGCGTTCGGGGGCGAGCCAGGAGATCATGCTCTCCTCCACGTACCATCCGCGCAGGTCGACGCGGCTGTTCGGGATCTCCGCGGGATCGGGGCAGAGCGTCTGGAAGCCAAGGTGATCGTTGTCGACGAACCGCACGATGCCGTCGGTGGACAGAAACGTGGTCATCCGGTCGTCCACGGTGATCGTGTATCCCACGATCACCGGCGGGAGGCCGTCCTCCCCCGTCGTCTCCACGGCGACCAGCGGCAGGACCGGAACCCGGAGGAAGACCACGCCCACGACGACGGGCAGCACCAGGGCGACCAGAAGAGCGACACCATGGCTGATCACCCATGCGAACGCCCGCGGGACAGGACCGGTGAGCAGTGCGCTCAGGCCCGGGGGCATGGCGAGCAGCAGGGTGACCCGATCCCCCTCGTGCACCGCGTCGACGATCGCCGGGGCCAGCAGCGCGTAGCAGACCACGGCGGCCAGCAGGGGCAGCACCACACCGACGAACCGTACGGCGAACCGTCCGTGACCGCGCTCACGGACGGTCAGCCCGAGAACCGCGAGGGTGAGCATCAGCAGCGTGGGCAGGAACCGCAGCTGCCAGGCGAGGAGGGCGACCGCGACGGCCACGACCAGCACCCAGTCGGGGATCCGGTCGGCCACCCGGACCAGCAGAGACGAGCGGCGCGCGCTGACCAGGTAGAGGGCGCTGAGCACCCGGAGCACCAGCACTACCCCGGGTATGATCCACAATCCCGGGATCAGTGCCGAGCTGAGCAGGCTGAGCGGGCTGACGTGCTGGACGAGCAGGAGCAGCGTCTGGGTGTCCTGGCGGCCCGCGTACCAGAGCCGCAGCACCAGCAGCACCAGCGGGAAGGCCGGCAGCACGGCGAGCAGCCACTCCATGTTGCGCGGGGCCACGCGGCCGCGCCGCGGACGGGCCGGGAGGTCGCGGGAGCCGTAGGCCATCGTCAGGGGATGTCTCGTTCCCACGGCCAACGCCGGACATCCGGCTCGTCGATCCAGGGCTGCTCGCTCACGGCGACCTGCTGACCGCCGTTGGCCTTCTGCAACGGCGCCAGGTAGGTGTCGAACGCCTTCTCCCAGCGGCGATCCTTCGGGTCGGCGTAGGAGCGGTAGAGGGCCAGGTTCACCAGGGTGCGCAGGGCGCGGTTCCGTCCGGTGGCGATCCCCCATCGCTCGGCGGCGGACAGCCCGATGTCATGTGCGCGCAGTTCTTTTGGATACTTCGCCACGAACCCGGCCAGGATGGCCGCGTCGGTGGTCACCGCGTCGAACTTGCCGGCACGCAGTCCCTCGATGCACTCACTGATCCTGTTCTTGTTCACGGGGGTGGCCCCTGCCTGCCGGAGTTGGTCTTCGGAGGTCGAGGTGGCGAGCGTGCATGCCTTCTCACCGGCCAGGTCACCGAGTGAGGCCACGTCCACATGATCGCGGCGGGTGACCACCGTCTGCTCGGTCTCCAGGTACGGCTCGGACATGTAGATCTGGGCGGTCCGCTGCGCGGTGACGCTGTAGGTCGCCACGACGAGGTCGACGGTGGCGAAACGGCCGTCCTGGTCGACGGCCTGCATCCTGCCCCGGTCCTCGGTTTTGATCGCCAGGAACCTCACCTGGCGGGGAGAGAAGCCCAGTTCTCCCGCCACCATGTAGGCGATCTCGATGTCGAAACCCTCGTACCGGCCGGTGTCCGGGTCTCGCAAGGCGATTCCAGGGGTGTCGTCCTTCACACCGATCAGCAGCTCCTGCTTGCCGACGAGACGGGCCTCCTCGCGCAGGTCGGCCTCGGTGGGCGAACCCGTGGCCCAGACCGTCCAGGCCGCGACCACGCCGGCCAGGGTGACCGCCGCGAGCCACCCGGCCAGACGCAGCGTACGGCCGCGTTCCTCGGGTGGCACCACCGGGTCGACATCCAGCGGTGGCTCATCCCCCGTCACGTCGGCGTCCTCGGCCGTCGGTGCCATCTTCGGCCTGCGCGGTAATCGCCACGCTTTCATCCGGTCCATCCGGCTGTCACTCATCGACGTCCGCTCGCCTCCGCCAAATCTGGATCATTGATGGCAGGCTAGCGACGTCACGCCCGGTGCGACACCCTCATCGGCGAAGGGCCTCGACGGAGCCGATGCGGCCCGCCCGCCACAGTTCCGCGGCGAGCCAGAGGCCGCCGACGGCCATCAGTGCGCCGTGCGCGATCCGAAGCGCCGGAGTGCCGAAGAACTGAGGGATGAACAGAGCGAATCCGGCGGCCAGCGGAACGGCGCTCCATCGCCGCAACACCCCCGAACGCCAGACGGCCACGGCCGCGACGACCGCGCCGACGCCGAGCAGTACGAGCCCCGCGGCGAATGTGCCGATCGCCGCCGGGCCGTACCGGAACTCGTCGACCAGCCCGATCAGTGAGGCGTCGTTTTCCCGGACCGCGCGGTCGGCGATGACGTTGAGGGCGAAGTCCTCTGCGCCGTAGTACGACAGCGTGAGCCCGGCGCCGACCCACGTCACCACGACCGCGGGGAGCGTGAGCCGCCCGTCGAGCACGAGGTGCAGGGCCAGGAAGCCCAGTGCGGTGAGGATGAATCCCACCATCGCGAACAGGTGCGACGCGACCCACGCCGAGGAGGCGATCGCACGGGCGCCGTCCAGCGTCGTCTCATCGGAGTACGGCCGGACCAGCGGATAGAGGAGAAACAGGAGGCCGGCCCCGGCGAGGGCGGCGGACCCGAGGCGAGCCCGAGATGAGGCGAACGACGGCACGAGGGACGAGCGGGGAACGGTCATGGGGACATCTCCGATCAGCGCACACAGAGCAGCTCATCGATCTATTTAGAGAGCAATGCTCTCTTTATAGATCTCCAATGTCAACCCCTCCACCAATCCCCTCGTGATCTTGCGAATACCTGCAGACATGCCCTCCCACCTGCGAAAACCGCTAGCATGATCTTGCAGAAACTTGCACGCCAATTCGTTGACCAGGGCGAATACCTTTCGTGATCTCGCACTGCAAGATCACGAACGATAAAACCGCAGGTAGGCGTGGAAGTGTGCGAGTTTCTGCAAGATCACAAAAGGAATATCCGCAGTTCAGCGGCACCCTCTGCGGGTATTTACAAGATCACGCGGGGGGGGGGGGGGGGGGGGGGGGGGGAGCTGGGCGATGACCAGGGACTGGGCGGGGAGATGAAGGTCGCCGTCGGTGATCCGGGCGCTCTCCGTGGAGGCGAGCAGGATCCGCCCGGCACCCGCGTTCTCGGCTCCCGTGCTCTCAACGCCTGTGCTCGCGGCGGGCGAGAGCCGTACGGAGACCGGGAACGCGCCGAAGTTGGCGGCGACCCGCAGCGAACCGCGCTCCACCACCAGGCTTCGCCCGTCTTCGTCGAAGTGGACCCGCACACGGTCGAGCCGCGGATCGGTGAGGTCGGGACACGTCTTGCGCAGCGCGATCAGGTCGCGGTACCAGCCGAGCAGTGAGGCGTGGCCATCCTCGGCCAGCTCACCCCAGTCGAGCCTCGACCGCAGGAACGTGGCCTCCTCCTGGGGGTCGGGCGCCTTCCATTCGTAGCCGAAGCCCTCGAACTCCCGCCTGCGCCGCTCCCCCTCGCTCTCCGCCAGCGAGGGCTCGAAGTGGTCGGTGAAGAAGTAGAACGGGGTGCTCGCCCCCCACTCCTCCCCCATGAACAGCATCGGCGTGAACGGCGAGGTCAGCAGCAGCCCGGCGGCGATCCACAGCTGGTCGGGCTCCATCCGGTCGCCCTCGGGGCGGTTGCCCACCTGGTCGTGGTTCTGTACGCAGCAGACGAAGCGATGGGCCGGCACGTGAGCCGCCGGCCTGCCGTGCGATCGGCCGCGGAACGTCGAATAGGTGCCGTCGTGGAAGTAACCGCGGGTGAGCACCTTGGCGAGCGCCGACAGCGGGCCGAAGTCACCGTAGTAGGCGCCCGTCTCGCCGGTGACGGCGGCGTGGATGGCATGGTGGACGTCGTCGTTCCACGCGGCGTGCATGCCGAGACCGCCGGCCTCCCGCGGCGTGATCATGCGGGGATCGTTGAGGTCGGACTCGGCGATCAGTGTCAACGGCCGCCCGACCACCGTCGCCAGCGCGTCCACCTCGGCCGCCAGCTCCTCGAGGAGGTGCACGGCGCGCTTGTCGTGCAGCGCGTGGACCGCGTCGAGGCGCAGTCCGTCCACGCGGTAGTCGCGCAGCCACTGCAGCGCGTTGCCGATGAAGTAGCGCCGCACCTCGTCTGACCCCGGCCCGTCCAGGTTGACCGCGTCGCCCCAGTATGACCCCTTCGCGTCGTGGAAGTACGGCCCGAACTTGGCCAGGTAGTTCCCCGACGGGCCGAGATGGTTGTAGACCACGTCGAGGATGACCCCGAGACCGGCCCGGTGGCAGGCGTCCACGAAACTCTTGAGTCCGTCCGGCCCGCCGTACTCCTCGTTGACCGCGTAGAGATCGACGCCGTCGTACCCCCAGTTGCGCCTGCCGGGGACCGGCGCCACCGGCATGATCTCGACGAAGTCCACGCCCAGATCCAGCAGGTGGTCGAGCTTGCGCACCGCGCCCAGGAACGTCCCCTCCGGGGTGAACGACCCGACATGCAGCTCGTAGATGACCGACCCGCGCAGGTCACGGCCACGCCAGCCATGGTCGCCCCAGGTGAATCTCTCCTGCTCGTAGACCCGGCTGGGCCCCTCGACCCCGTACGGCTGCCGCCGCGTCCTCGGGTCGGGGTACGGCCCGTGGCCGTCGACGTACAACGAATAGTCGACGCCATGTAGCAGCCCGGTGCCGGGATGACGCCACCAGCCGCCCTCGGCCGGTGACATGCCGTGCCTGGCCCCACCGAACTCGACCTCGACCTTCGCCGCCTTCGGTGCCCAGACCTCGAACATGTCCCTCCCGGTTTCGTCACCATGGACATTTCCCACGTAGCACCCGAGATCACCCCGCCGGAGCACCCTCGAGGATCGCGACCGGACAGCGGGACAGCAGGTGTGCCATCGGCACGCGGCCCGTGTGCTCGACTCCGCCGAGCAGGTCGCGCCAGCGGCCCGGTGGCAGCGCGATCGTCTCTCCGCCCCAACCCCCCCGCCGTTCGAGCTTCACGGGCAGCCGGGTGGCGATCACAACGGCCGCCGAGGTGTCCGCCGAGACGCCGGTTCCCGTGTCGATCCTCCTGTCGATCCCCCGTGCGAAGGCGACCGCATGCTCCCCCGTCGCGATCGGCACGTACGGCCCGGCCGGGTCGATGCGCTGCCGCAGCTTGAGCGCGGTGGTCGTGACCAGCAGCTTCTGACCGTCCCACGTGTCGTCGAGAGCCGCCAGCAGCCGACGCCGCCGCTCGAAGTCGACCGGCCGCCGGTTGTCGGGGTCCACCAGCGAGAAGTCAGTGATCTCGTTGCCCTGGTACACGTCGGGAATGCCGGGCATCAGGAGCTGGACGGCCTTCTGCCCGAGGGAGTTGACCCGGGCATACCGGTCGACGAGAGCCGTGAAGGAGGCGACAGAGGGGCCGCAGACCTCGACGGCCCGCCGCGCGAAGTCCCGCAACCCCGACTCGTACCGCGGGTCGGGCTCCATCCAGGAGATCGCCGTCTTGGCCTCCCTGGCCGCCTTGAGCAGATAGTCGGCGAACCGCTCGACCGAGATGGGCCACACCGCCATGAGCGACTGCCAGGCCAGGTAGTCGAGCCTCGGGTCGAACGACACCTCGGCCGTCCACGAGCCGACCGCCTCCGCCCACTCCCCCGGCAGTTCGGACAGTACGGCCAGGCGGGCCCGTACGTCCTCCGACCGCTTGGTGTCATGGGTGGACAGCGTGGTCATGGTCTTCGGCGGCAGACCGGCGCAGAACGCGTGGAACTCGGCCACCGAGACGCCGAACCTGTCGGGCTCGCCACCGACCTCGTTCAGGCAGGCCAGCGGGTACCACCGGTAGAGGGCCGTGTCCTCCACCCCCTTGGCCATGACCGGGCCGCAGGTCTGCTGGAACCGGGTGACCGCCTCGGCCGGGCCGTACAGGACGAGGTCGGCGGCCTTGGCGACGACGTCGGGATCGGCGTGGGCGGCGGCCTCGCGTGCGGCGCCCCGGATAATCCGCACCGTCTCGTCCAGCGGTCGCTCGCCGGGGTTCACATAGGCCCGGTAGACGGGCATCGCCACCAGCAGTTCGACGAGCGCTTCCCGCAGCCCGGTTTTCCCCGGGTCCGCGTCTCCCGGGTCCGCGTCTCCCAGGTCCGCGTCTCCCAGGTCCGACGTCAGCCGGTCGACCTCGCCCCGGAAGAACAGCTCGATGACGTGCTTCTTCGCTTCGTACCGCACGGCCTCGTAGTCGTCGGACACGCCTGTCAGCCGGCCGAACGTCCCGACCAGCGCGTCCCGGCCGGACGGGTCGACGAACAGCCGCGTGATCATATTGAGCGCGTCGTAGCCGGTGGTGCCGTCGCACGGCCAGTCGCCGGGCAACCGCTCACCGTCAATGAGGATCTTCTCCACCCACAGCGGCCCGGGCACGTGGGGTCGCAGCCGTCGCAGGTAGCCGCACGGGTCGGCCAGCCCGTCGGGGTGATCGACGCGCAGCCCGTCCAACACCCCGTCCTCGATCAGGGAGAGGGTCACGGCGTGGGTGGCGGCGAAGACCTCCGGGTCCTCGGCACGCAGGCCGATCAGCGAGGACACGTCGAAGAAGCGCCGGTAGCCGGGGCTCTCGCGCCAACCGACGAGCCGATAGTGCTGCGCCTCCAGCAGTTCGGGCAGCGGGAGGTGCTCCGTACCGGGCCGGATCGGGAACACATGATCGTGATAGCGCAGGACCCCGTCAGCGACCTCAACCGCCGTGCCGTACGGCTCGTCGCCGGGGTCGAGGATGGGAAAGGCGACCGGCCACTGGAAGTCGAACCACCGGGCGTGCGGGGATTGCGGGCCGTCCCGCAGTGCCGACCAGAGTTGGGCGTTGCGCGACTCCGGCACCGGGATCGTCATGTGGTTGGGCACGATGTCGGCGACCAGCGGCAGCCCGGCCGCGGCCAGTTCGCGCAGCCCCTTCTCCCCGCCGAACTCGGCCCGCACCCCGCCGTGGTCCACCACGTCGTAGCCGTGCCGGGAGTCGCACACCGCCTGGAGGATCGGCGACAGGTAGAGATGACCGATCCCCAACTCCCGCAGATATCCCACCAGCCCGGCCACCTCCGCGAAGCCGAAGTCCGGGGTCAGCTGCACGCGGTAGGTGGATGTCACGGCACCGTCCTTCCTCACGGATTCGGTGGGGGACACGCTCCGGCCGATTCCATACTGCCTCCCGGGAGTGCCGGTAGCCAGTTGGCGGCGGCTTCCTGAGCGCAACGACATTCCCCGTGGCTCCGCCACTCCCCGGGTGGGCGCGGGTTCACCGGCCGAGCAGGCGCCGGCCGAGCAGGCGCCTGGACAGCAGGCGGCGGGGGGTGCGGTTCAACGTGACGCCGCCGCTGCGCAGCCACATCTGCACGCACGCGCCGCCGAGCGCGGACCCCTCGATCCGCATTCCGCCGCCGGTCGACTCGGCCAGGCGGCGTGCGATGTCGAGACCGAGGCCGGTCGAGCCCGCGCCGCTGTGCCCCCGTCTGAGGGCGCCTTCGGGATCGTCGATGCCCGGCCCCGCGTCCGCGACGAGGATGCCGACCGTGCCGGCGCCCCGGTGCAGGGTGACCCGGAACGCGACCCCCTGCGGCGTGTGCCGGAAGACGTTGCCGAGGAGCGCGTCGAGGGCCGCGCCGAGATCGGCCGCGGTGACCGGGACGCGGATCGGGACGTCGGCGCCGACCAACTGCCACGGGCGTCCCTGGTCCTCGGCCAGGGCGGACCAGAAGACGAACCGCTCCCGCAGGACGTCGGCCGCGTCGCAGCCGCCCGGCACCGGACGGGACGGCTTGCGAGCCGCCTGGATGATCTCGTCCACCGCCCGTTCCAGCCGCTCGACCGCGAGTTGACGCTGCTCCGCCTCCGGCCCGGTGCCGCCGATGTTGAGCCGCAGCGCGGTCAGCGGGGTGCGCAACCGATGAGACAGATCCGCCGCCAGCTCGCGCTCGGCCGCGAGCAGACCGGCCACCTGGTCGGCCATCGTGTTGAACGCCTGCCCCGCCATGACGAGCTCGGGTGGACCGTCCGGCTTGATGCGTACGGAAAGATCGCCCGACCCGAGAGAGGTCGCCGCTTCACCGAGACGGCGGGCGGCCCGGACCACCCGCGCTCCCAGCCGGTCGGCCACCACGACGGACGCGGCGACCAGGGCGAGCGCCACGGCCGTCAGCACGGCCCAGGACGTCGTGACGCCTCTCGTGACGTTCGAATCAGGGGCGTACGCCTCGATGACCGCTCGCCGCCCGCCGCCGAGCGCGACCGGTCTGAGCAGAACATATCCATCCGAGACATGCACGGTCCTGGCCCGCTCGAACGCGGCGGCGATATCGACGGTCCCGACTCGCGACGAGCCGATCGTGCCTCCGCCGGGCAGATGCACGGCGAGCCGGCCGGCCCCGGCCGGGGTGCTGGCCAGCGCCCGTTCGAGGGCGGTCGTGTCATCGGTGACCACCAGAGCGGGGACGATCATGCTGGCCTGCCGTTCCGCCTCGCCGAGCGCACGGCTCTCAGCGATCTCCTTCACCGCGACGGCCAGTGGGATCAGGAAGGCCAGCGCCACCATGGCGGTCACCGCCAGCGCCACCAGGACCAGGCTGCGTCTCACCGCCGCTGCCGCCCCATCGTGGGAGGAGTCGTGCGAGGGGTCATGGCGTGGGATCGCCGGGTGGGCTGAGCCGTACGCCGACTCCCCGGACTGTATGCAGGTAGCGCGGCCGGGAGGCGCTTTCCCCGAGCTTGCGGCGCAACCACGACAGGTGGACGTCTATCGTCTGGTCGTCGCCGTAGGACTGCCGCCATACCTCGGCCAGCAGCTCTTTGCGTGAGATCACCCGCCCGGACCTGGCGCACAGGTAGGCCAGCAGATCGAACTCCCGCCGCGTCAGATCGAGCGCGACCCCGTCCAGCTGGGCCGCCCGGCCGTCGACGTCGATGACGAGACCGCCCACGCTCATGACGGTGGCGGGAGCGACGGACCCCGACCTGGCCCGCCTCAGCAACGCCTCCAGCCGAGCGTTCAAATGGTCTCCGGAGAACGGCTTGACCAGGTAGTCGTCGGCTCCGCTCCGCAGCAACCTCACGATCTCGGCCTCGTCGTCACGTGCCGTGGCCACGATGACGGGCACGTTGGAGATCGCGCGGAGCATCTTGAGCGCCTCGGCGCCGTCCAGATCGGGCAGGCCGAGATCGAGGATGACCACGTCGGGGGCGGATTGCGCTATCTCACGCAGCGCGTCGAGCGCCCGGCCGGCGCTGCGTACGGCATGGCTCCGGCCGGCCAAATCACGGATGATCGCGGAGCGGACGAACTCGTCGTCCTCCACCACCAAAACGGTCGCCATGGGGCAGAACGGTACACCTGTGTTACATGGGGTGCAGTGGTATCGGCCAGGGCAGTTGAAGTTAAAATTATCGGGTAATGAAACGGCCCTTAAGCTACGCGCTTGCCTGGTGCGGTGCGACCGCACTCGCTGTAGGTGTGTCCTGGCTGGGAGTACGCGACGTGCTGTACAGCACGATCCTGGACGACGCACCCCTGGCACCGGTGGTGGCCGCGGCCGGACCCGGCAGCCCCTCGCCTATCCCCGCCTCACCGGACCCCATCTCACCGGGCCCCATCTCACCAGGCCCCATCTCACCCGGTCCGCCTCCGACGGGATTCGTCACCGGCGGACCCGCTTCACCCGAGGCCTCGAATGCCCAGGCGGACGCGACACCCGCGGTGAACGGGTCCGCCCCGACCGCTCAGCGGACGGGTAGGGCCACGTCGACCGGCGGGCGGACTCGGCAGGTGCTTCCCGTCTCGCCTCGGCCGCCGCGCGTCATCGGACTGCGCCCCAAACCGGTGACGACATCGGCGACGGCGAAGAACCCGGCGACGGCGCACGGACCCACGACGGCGTACGGGCCGACGACGTACGGGCCGACGACGGCGAGCACGGCCACGACGAAGGATCCGACGACAGCGGTCGCGGCACCGGCCGCCGCCTCGAACGGCGAGACCCTGCACACGTTCTCACTCAGGGGCGGACGCGCGACGATCGCGGTCACCGGCAAAGACTGCCGGGTGGTGACCGCGTCGCCCAACGACGGCTACGAGGTGAAGGTCTGGGAGGATCCGTACTGGCTGCGCGTCACCTTCCTGCGCGGATCAAGTGAATCGTCCGCGTTCTGCACGTGGAACGCCCTGCCACCCCGGCTCGACACATACGAGAACTGAACAGACCCCGCCGTGATCTTGCGAATTCTCGCAGCCACAGGCCCTGAGCAGGAAAGAAACCGTTCGTGATCTTGCAGTTTCTCGCACCCATGCTGGCCGACCAGGGCGAATGCAGTTCGTGATCTCGCACTTACCAGTGAGCCTCTACTGCAAGATCACCAGAGACGTCGACGCAGGTCAAAGGACGTCAATGCGAGAAACTGCAAGATCATGACAGGTGATTGGGCAGGTCAAGGGGCATCAGTGCGAGAAACCGCAAGATCACGGGTGGGTGGTGCCTCTGCCGGCATCCGTTTCGACGTCAGGGCAAAACCCATCTGGGAGCGCTCCCATGCACCTTTCATGGTCAGTAGCTGAGGCCCCAGTCGTGCGGGCCGAGCAGGTAGGCCTCGCCACGCGGTACGAGGCGCCCGCCGCCGACAAGGGAGTCGAGGCAGTGCCGTACGGTCTCCTCCGGCAGGCCGGTCATTCCGGTGATCTCGCCGACCGTGGCGGGCCGGTCCGCCACGTTCAACGCGGCGGCGGCCTCGTAGACGGCCAGATCGGTCCCGGACATCTCCTGGGTGTCCTCGAGGCTCTCATCATCACGATCTCGCTCACGCACGGGGCATCACCGGCCGTTACAGGCCGCGCATCCTCGCCCCGCTGCGCAGGCGCTCGGGGTCGATGTGGCGCTCGGGAAACCGCTCGAGGTACTCCCGCTCCAGTTCCTCCGTCCGCGAGGTATGCCGCTCCAGCGCGTCGTCGGAGCCGTGGAAAAGGGCCTCCGACCGCGTCTCGTGGATGTGGCGCAGCTCACGGAACAGGTCCTCGTCCTCGAGCGCGCGTGGGTCGACGCCCATTGTCGTCATCGCGTGTCCTCCCCCTCAGACCTCTGTCGGCTTGTCCCACCGCTCGTCGGGATTTCCGTCATCGGGCTGCGCGATGGGCGGATCGGTCGCCGAAGGAGTGTGCTCCTCAGCGAAGTCCGGCTCGTCCTCGATGTCCGGATCGTTCTCACGTCGCATGCCGGACTTCTGCCCCCTCGCCGACCCACCATGCACGGGACGGAGAGCATTGGCCGAATCGTCGAAATCGTCAGGGCCGTGCGGCCCGCGCCACGTCACGAGCGCGAGCCGCACGACCGGGGCACATCAGGACAGATCGAACTCGCCGCCCTTGACGCCGTCGACGAAAGCCTCCCATTCACCATTGGTGAACAGCAGCTTCGGGCCCTCCGGGTCCTTGGAGTCCCGTACGGCGATGCCGCTCCGCAGGCAGGCGACCTCGACACACTGGTTGCCCACGGTGTTGGAACGCGTCGCCTTGCGCCAGGTGGCTCCGGCCAGGTCGTCCGCCGGCTGGGTTCCCCTCATCTTCCTGCCATCTCCTTCTCGACCGACTCGATTTTTCCTATGGACTTCTCCGGGCCGAGCGCGGCGGCACGAAGGTGATCGAAGACCTGGACATATCCGCGGACGTGCTCTGGTTTCTCCAGATAGAGCTCGCCGCCCATGTTCTCCAGCAGCACCACGTCGGCGTCCTCCGGGTCGGGGAAGGTGAGGATCGCCATGGAGTTGCCCATCCCGAGGTAGGCGCCGGCGTCGAACGGAAGCACCTGGATGGTGACGTTCGGCTGGACGGCGAGCTCCCCGAGCCTGCGCAGTTGCTCCGCCATGACCGGCGGGCCGCCCACGGGCCTGCGGAGCGCGGCCTCGTCGAGGACGGCCCACAGTTCCAGGGCGTCGGGTCCGGTGAGGCGGCGCTGCCGCTCCATCCGGGCCGTGACCCGCCGCTCGGTCTCCGCCGGGTCCTTCACCAGCGCGGCGCCGACCACCGCACGGGCGTAGGACTCGGTCTGGAACAGCCCGGGCACCAGGAGGGGTTCGTAGTTCCGGACCGAGGCGGCCTCCGCCTCGAGCCCGACGTACGGCCCGGGGAGCACGTCCCCGAAGGCGTGCCACCAGCCTCGCCGACCGGCATCTCTGGCGAGGGCGAGAAGCGCCTCACGTTCGGTGCCGTCGACCCCGTAGAGATCGAGGAGGTCGCGCATGGTCCGGCTCTGCGGCCGGGTGTGTCCGGTCTCGATCCGGTACACCGTGGAACCCGCCACGCCCAGGCGCTGGGCCACGTCCTCGCGGCTGTATCCCGCCTCACGCCGCAGGCGCGTCAACTCACCGGAAAGCCGGCGCAGCCGTACGGTCGGACTTCGTCCTGTCCGCATGAGACCGAATACCCCCTTTGACAGGAAGTGTGCAATGGTGCATTCGCACTATTGCGTAGCCGAATTCCAAAGTGCAGGATGAATGAAGTCTGGCACGGACGGCGATCGGTCGTAGGCAGGCGGGTATACAGGGAGTTATCACAGGATGACAATTCTCAACCTCCCGGGGAGAATCGTGATCTCGCGGCCCTACGCGGGAGAGCCCTCGGAGGCCGGCCGGGCCCGTCGGTTCGTCGCCGACCACCTTGACTCCCCTGACGACTCCCCCGACGGATCCGCCGAGGAGGCCCGCACATTCGGCGGGCACCCCTGCCGCGACGACGCCGTACAACTGATCGGCGAACTGATCGCGGAGTCGCTGCGCCACGCCTCTGTCTGCGGGAGCCGTCCGGGCTACACGGTGACCGTCGAGGCCACCGCGGACTGGACCCGGGTGACCTTGTCCACGCAGGCCTGCGGCTGCTGGACCACCCCCGAACTGACGCCGGGCCGGGGCGTCCACCTCGTCGACCTGTTCACCGCCCGGTGGGGCGTCACCTCGAGCCGTGGCGGGGTCTCGGTCTGGTTCGAGCTCGGACACCAGATCGACTCCTCGGCCACCGCCTCCGACGTGCCCCCTGACCGGGCGGGCTCGGACCATGTCAGTACGGGCAACGCCGGCACGGACAACGTCCGTACCGGGCGAGTCGCCGGAGAACCCCGACGGCGCTGACCCATACCGGGGTCCGCCCCGGCCACTCGGGGCCATCGAGACGGTAATACCGTCCCTTGGCCGCTATTAGGGCTGATTCCGGGTAGACGCCGCCATATCGCACTAAGAAGGGGACGGTATGGCGCAAATAAGCACCGATATTCCGGCCCGCCTCGATCGACTGCCCTGGGCCCGCTGGCACTGGCTGGTGTTGATCGGGCTCGGCGCGGTGTGGATCCTCGACGGACTCGAGGTCACGATCGTCGGCGTCATCGGTCCCCGGGTCACGGACCCCCTCAGCGGGCTGGGACTGACCGACAGCCAGGTCGGAGTCGCCGCCGGCGTCTATGTCGCCGGCGCCTGCCTCGGCGCCCTCTACTTCGGCCACCTGACCGACCGTTTCGGTCGCAAGAAGCTCTTCCTGGCGACGCTGGTCGTCTATCTCGTCGCGACCGTCGCCACGGCCTTCTCGACCGAGGTCTGGTACTTCTACCTGTGCCGCTTCTTCACCGGGGCCGGCATCGGAGGGGAGTACGCCGCGATCAACTCGGCGATCGACGAACTCATCCCGGCCCGGGTGCGCGGCACGGTCGACCTCGTGGTGAACGGTTCGTTCTGGCTGGGCACCGCGATCGGCGCGGCCATCGCGATCCCGCTGCTCGACCCCGACGTGCTCGCCGTCGACGTCGGCTGGCGGGTGCTGTTCGGGATGGGCGCGGTGCTGGGCATCGGGATCCTGCTGGTCAGGAGGCTCGTGCCGGAGAGCCCCCGGTGGCTGTTCATTCACGGCCGGGAGCGGGAGGCCGAGGAGATCGTCCGCGACATCGAGACCCGGGTCCTGGAGGAGACCGGCGGGCGGGCGCTCGACCCGCCGGGCCGGGAGATCCGGATCAACCAGCGGCGGCACACCCCCCTGACCGAGGTGGCGGCCGCCCTGCTGCGCCGCTATCCGAAACGGACGCTCGTCGGCCTCGCGCTGTTCGTCGGACAGGCGTTCCTGTACAACTCGATCTATTTCACGTACGCCCTGGTGCTGTCGACGTTCTTCGGAGTGCCCGACGGCAGCACCCCCTGGTACCTCGTGCCGATCGCCATCGGGAACTTCTGCGGACCGGTGCTGCTGGGCAGGTTCTTCGACTCGATCGGCCGCCGGGCGATGATCTCGGGCTGCTACATCCTGTCCGGGCTGCTGCTGCTCGGCACGGCCGCCCTGTTCAACAACGGGGTCCTGTCGGCCGGGACGCTCACGGTCTGCTGGATGGTGGTCTTCTTCTTCGCCTCGGCCGGCGCCAGTTCCGCCTACCTGACCGTTTCCGAGATCTTCCCAATGGAGACCCGAGCCCTGGCGATCGCGCTGTTCTACGCGGTGGGCACCGGCCTCGGCGGCATCGTCGGACCGGTCCTGTTCGGCCGCCTGGTCGAGAGCCAGGTGGTCGGCAACGTGGTCTTCGGATACGCGATCGGCGCCACGCTCATGATCATCGCTGGCCTGGTCGAGTGGTTCATGGGCGTGGAGGCGGCCCGGCGGTCGCTGGAGGACATCGCCGCGCCGCTGAGCGTCCACGAGGTATGACATTTGTCGTGGGCAACCCCGGAGCAATGCCACTGCTTCAGGCCGGCGTCGATGGTGCAGAGTTGAGATGTGGAGACCCCGACCCTGCGCCCTCCCCTGCATCGTGTGAGCCGTACCGCCATCTGGTACTGGACCGTGCGCGCCGCCGTGGGCTGGCTGATCCTCATCGCCGCCCAGGTCGGATGGCTGGTCGCACAGGGTGACCACCTCGGCGTGCGCGTCTCCGGTCTCGTGATCTCGGTCGTCGCCGCCGCGGCGCACCTGGCCGTCATGCCCCAGTGGCGCTTCCGGGTCCACCGCTGGGAGACCACCCCCACCGCCGTGTACACCCAGTCGGGCTGGTTCAAGCAGGAATGGCGGATCGCCCCGGTCTCCCGGATCCAGACCGTGGACAGCGAGCGCGGGCCGCTGGAGCGGCTGTTCGGACTGGCCGACGTCACGGTGACCACGGCCTCGGCCGCCGGACCACTGAAGATCAGCGGGCTCGGTCAGGACACGGCGCAGCGACTCGTCGCCGAACTGACGGCGACCGCGCAGGCCACCGCCGGGGACGCGACATGACCGAGACCGGCGAGATCGGCCCGCGTGGATTTGAGGCGGGCACGGCCGAACCGGAGCAGGAGCCGGTCTGGCGGAGGCTGAGCCCCCGGATGCTGCTGGTCCACCCGGTCCAGGAGGTCGTACGGGCGGCGCCGGCCCTGCTCGGTCTGCTGGTGGCCGGGTCGAGCAGCGGCGGGCGCGGGCACCTGTGGAGCCTCGCCGCCGTCGGCCTCATGGTGGTGTACGGCATCCTGCGCTGGTTCACCACCACCTACCGAATCACCTCCGAACACGTTCAGGTACGTAAGGGCGTGCTGCAGCGCAAGGTGCTCACGGTGCCGCGCGACCGGGTCCGTACCGTGGACGTCACCTCCCACGTGCTGCACCGCCTGCTCGGCCTCGCCCGTGTCGAGGTGGGCACCGGCACGTCCGACAAGGCGGGCCGCGGCGGTCTCAAGCTCGACGCGCTGGGCGGCGCCGAGGCGGCCCGCCTGCGGGTCGAACTCCTTCACCGCTCGAGCCGTACGGCGGACGCCCGGGCCGCGGATGCGACACTCAGGGATTACGCGCCCGGGCAGGACGCGCCCGGGGACATCGTGCTCGCGACGCTGCGGCCGGCCTGGATCGGGTTCGGGCCGTTCACGCTGTCGGGACTGATCACGGTGGGTGTCATCGCGGGCTTCGTCTCGCGGTTGGCCTCCGAGGGCAACGTGGACCTGGGCCGATTCCGGCAACTGCGCGAGGGATGGCGGTGGTTCGGCACGCTGTCGCTTCCGCTGCAGGTCGCGACCGTCGTGCTGATCCTGGCGGTGTTCGTGGCGGTCGCCTCCACGCTCGGATATGTGTTCGCGTTCTGGAACTTCCGGCTCAGCAGGCACGGCGGAACGCTGCACGTCACCCGGGGTCTGATCACCACCAGAGCCACCACGATCGAGGAGCGGCGGCTGCGCGGCGTCGAGATCAGCGAGCCACTGCTGCTGCGTGCCGTGCGCGGGGCGCGGCTCATCGCGGTGACGACCGGCCTGCGCGTGGGCCAGGGCGCCCAGCGTGGCGGGTCGTTGCTGCTGCCGCCCGCGCCACGCGGCGAGGCCGAGACGGTCGCCGGTCTCGTGCTCACGGCGGAAGGCGCGCCGCCGCGCCCCGGGCCGCCGCCGACCACGGCGCCTCTCGTGCCGCACGGACCCGCCGCCCGGCGCCGCCGGTTCACCCGGGCCCTGGGCGTCAACGCGCTGCTCGCGGCCGCGCTCTTCGCCGTGGGGCGATGGGCGGACCTGCCGTCGTGGCCGTGGGTGACGGCTCTCGCACTGCTTCCGGTCACGGCGCTGCTGGCGGCCGACCGTTATCGCTCCCTCGGGCACACGCTCGTCTCCGGCCATCTGGTCACCCGTTGGGGGTCGCTCGTACGCCGGCGGGTGATGCTGGAACGCGACGGGATCATCGGGTGGAACGTGCAGCGTTCGTTCTTCCAGCGCCGTGCCGGGCTGGTGACGCTGACCGCCACGACGGCGGCGGGCCGCCAGGGCTACCACGTATTGGACGTCGACCTCGCCGAGGCGCTGCGGCTGGCCGCCGAAGGATCACCGGGGCTGCTCGACCCGTTCATCGTCCCCCAAGGCTTCCGTGGGAAATAGCATAAATTGCCCTATTTGCGATAGGACTGGGCATATCAGGCGCGCTGTGAGGCGCGGCCGCCGCCGCCCAAAGGAGTTGGCTTGACCCGCTACGGCCAGATGTTCGGCCCCGACATCACCTTCCTCGGCGTGGACCGCTGCGATCTGGACGATCCCGCCGGCTACGCGGACGCCGACGTGATCATCTTGGGGGCGCCGTTCGACGGTGGCACCTCGCACCGGCCCGGGGCGCGCTTCGGGCCGAACGCCATCCGCCAGACCTGCTATCTGCCGCACGACGGATCACGCCCCAGCCTGGCGATGCGCGTCGACGCCCTGCGAGACCTGCGCGTGCTGGACGCGGGCGACGTCGAGACGTACTCCGGCGACATCGAGGGCAGCCTGCGGGCCATCGAGGACGCGGTGGCCCGCATCGCGGCCGCCGGCGCGATCCCCATCGTGCTCGGCGGCGACCACACCGTGGCCCTGCCCGACGCGACCGGAGTCGCCCGCCACCACGGATTCGGCCGGATCTCCATGCTGCACTTCGACGCCCACGCCGACACCGGGCACATCGAGTTCGGCCACCTGTACGGCCACGGGCAGCCGATGCGGCGGCTCATCGAGTCGGGCGCCATCCGCGGCGACCGGTTCCTGCAGATCGGCCTGCGCGGCTACTGGCCCGAGCCGGACACCCTGGACTGGATGGCCGGTCAGCGGATGCGGTCGTACGAGATGACCGAGATCGTGACGAGGGGCCTCGACGAGTGCCTCACCGAGGCGTACGGCATCGCCCTCGACGACTGCGACGGCGTCTATCTGTCGGTGGACGTGGACGTCTGCGATCCCGGACACGCGCCCGGCACCGGCACGCCCGAGCCCGGCGGCCTGTCGGCCCGTCAGCTTCTCGACGCGGTCCGCCGGACCTGCTACGAGCTGCCCGTCGTCGGGGTGGAGATCGTCGAGGTCGCCCCGCCGTACGACCACGCGGACATCACCGCGTATCTCGGCAACCGGGTCGTCCTCGAAGCGCTCTCGGCCATGGCCCGCCGCCGCAAGGACGCCGCCGAAGGCACCAGCTGGGATCCCTCCCAGCCCCTCCTCGACAACCGCTGACCTCACCCCCCGACACCTTACGGGGTGAGCGTGTCAGGGGGTATCCGATCGATCACGGAGAGCCCTGATCCGGTTGATTTCAGCCGCTCGGTGCTTCACACTACTGGAATGATCGGCAACGTGCTGATCATGATGGGTTTCGGGGACTCATGCTTGTTTAAGTGGCTCAGGCGCCGGGCAGCGGCGAGCCGTGCTCACCTCAACTGAAAGCTGGTCGCCGATGGGTTTCGCGTTCCTCGGCCGGGACATCGCGGTGGATCTCGGTACGGCGAACACGCTTGTATACGTACGGAAGAAGGGCATCGTCCTCGACGAACCCTCCGTGGTGGCGATCAACCTGCACACCGGCAAGATGATGGCGGTGGGCAAGGCGGCCCGCGAGATGATCGGGCGCACGCCGCCCCACGTCACCACGCTCCGCCCGCTGCGAGACGGTGTGATCGCGGACCTCGAGGCGGCCGAACGCATGCTCCGCCACTTCATCCAGCTCGCGCATCCCAACCGCTACCTCGCCAAGCCCCGCGTCGTCGTGGCCGTGCCGAGCGGCACGACCAGCGTGGAGCAGCGCGCGGTCAAGGAGGCGGCCTACGAGGCCGGGGCCCGGCGGGTGGAGCTCATCGAGGAGCCGATGGCCGCCGCGATCGGCGCCGGGCTGAACATCGGCGAGACGACCGGCAACATGGTCGTGGACATCGGCGGCGGCACGACGGAGGTCGCGATCGTCTCCATGGGCGGCGTGGTGGTGTCCAAATCGGTCCGGGTCGGCGGCGACGAGCTCGACGAGGCGATCGTCGGCCACGTCAAGAAGCAGCACTCCCTGCTCCTCGGCGAGCGTACGGCGGAGCACATCAAGCTCACCCTCGGCACGACCGGGTCCGGCGGCGACGACACCACCATCCCGATCCGCGGCCGGGACCTGGTGACCGGGCTGCCGAAGACGGCCACGATCTCCCGGGCCGAGGTGCGGGAGGCGATCGAGGACCAGGTCCAGACGATCGTCGACGCGGTGCAGACGACGCTCGACCAATGCCCCGCCGAGCTGGCGGGTGATCTGCTGGACAACGGCGTCGTGCTCACCGGCGGCGGCTCGCTGCTCGACGGACTGCCGGATCGGCTGAGAGAGGCGATCGGCATGCCGATCCATGTGGTCGATCAGCCGCTGCAGTCGGTCGTGCTGGGCGCCGGGCGTTGCGTCGAGCAGTTCGACGAGATGCGCGACGCGTTCCTTCCCGATACCCGCCGATAAGGACCTGCTGATGAGGGCCTTCGGCCGACGGCTGCCGATGCTGCTGGTCGTCCTGTCCGTCGCGCTGATCGCGGCCGACCGGTGGGCGTCGCCGACCCCGCTCCGGGCGCTCGGGTCGGCGGTCTTCGGCTCGTTGGAGAGCGTCGCCTCCTCCGCGACGCGGTGGCCTGCTGACACGGGGCGGATCGAGGATCTGGAGCGGGAGAACGCCCGGCTGCGCGCGGCGCTGCTCGCCACCGGGCGTCCGTCCGGGCCTGAAAAGAACAAGCACGATAAAGGCGACAAAAGCCCGATGGACCGCTACCGCGTGGTTCCCGCCCACGCCATCGGCTTCGGCCGGGACCGGACCGTGACGATCGACGTGGGCAGCGCCGCCGGGGTGGCCCGCGACATGACGGTGTTCGACTCCGACGGCCTCATCGGCCGGGTGATCCAGGCCGGACCGGCGACGGCGACCGTGCAGCTCATCACCTCTCCGTCCGCCTCGGTCGGCGCCAGACTGGCCGGCTCGCGTGAGGTGGGGGTGGTGAAGGGCGTGGCCGACCAGGGCGCCGACGGGGGCCTGCTCCGGCTCAGCCTCCTGAACCCCGAGGCGTCCGTCTCCCCGGGCGACCATGTGGTGACGCTGGGATCGCCGAACCTGCGGCCCTACGTCCCCGACGTCCCCATCGGCAGCGTGGTCTCGGTGGAGGACGCGTCCGGCGGGCCGACCCGGACCGCGCTCGTCCGGCCGTTCGCGCGCTTCACCGCCCTCGACCTCGTCACCGTCGTGCTGGGGAGTGAGGCCCGGTGAGGGCGTTCCTGCTCGCGGCGGTGTTCGTCATCCTCGCCCCGGTCGTGCAGGCCGCCGTCGTGAACGCGCTGCCGTGGGGCGGCCCCGACCTCGCCCTGATCGGCGTCGTCGCGCTCGCCCCGCTGACCCGCCACGGCGCCCTGCTGGGGTTCGCCGCCGGACTGGCCGCCGACATCGCGCCGCCGGCCGACCACACCATCGGCCGCCACGCGCTCGTCTTGTGCCTGGCCGGATGGTTCCTCGCCAGGATCCCGCCGGAGAGGCCGACCGGGTTCGGCACGGCAGGCCGGACAGGGTGGACAGGCTGGGCGGGCGGGACGGGCCGGGCCGGGTTCCGTACGGCACCGCGCCCGGTCATGACGGTCCCGAGCATGATGGCCCCCCTCATGGCGGCGCCGGTCGCTCTCGGTGCCGCGCTGCTCGACGCCCTGCTCGCCGTACTGCTGGGCGACGAGCCGAAGACCTCGGTCCTCGCCTCGCTGCCCGGCTCGCTCGTCTGGACCGTCCTCGGCGCGGTCGCCGTCTCGGCAGCGATCGCCCTGCTCCCCCGGCGTCGACGGTCACCGTTCCGGAGCCGCCATGCGTCGTGACCAGGGAAGGCATGGGAGGCCCAGGGGGCGGCTGGCGGTCGTGTTCACGATCGTGACCTCGCTCATGCTGACGCTCCTCGGCCGCCTGTGGTACCTGCAGATGACCACCGGTCCCGAGTACACCAGGGCGGCCACCGAGGCGCGCGTCCGGACGATCTCCCTTCCGCCGGTGCGCGGCCGGATCCTCGACGTCCACGGCCGTCCCCTGGTGACCAACCGGACCAGGCCGCAGGTCTCGGTGGACTACATGGCCCTCCTCCACCAGCCCGACGGCGGCAGGGCCGTGCTGACCCGGTTGGCCGAGGCCCTCGGCCGGCCGTACGAGGAGATCGCGAACCGGGCGCGGCTGTGCGGCAGGGACGTGCCACGGCCCTGCTGGCCCGGCTCGCCGTACGAGCCGATCATCGTTGCCGACGACGTCGACGCCAGGACGGCGCTGTCCATCGCCGAGCGGCACGACGAGTTCCCCGGGGTCGGTACGACGATGCGCCCGGTCCGCACCTACCCGCTCGGGACGGCGGCCGCCCACCTGCTCGGCTACGTGCAGCCGGCGTCGGCCGGCGCCACCGCGGCGCCGGGCGGCGGCCAGGGCGCGGAACTCGTGGGCCGCGACGGACTGGAGGCGGAGTACGACGACGTGCTGGCCGGCCACGCGGGGGTGCGCGAGGTCTCCGTCGACAGCACGGGCCGGGTCACCGGCGTGCTCGGCGAGCGGGATCCGGAACCCGGCTACGACCTGGTGACCAGCATCGACTCGCGGATCCAGAAACTCACCGAGCGCGCGCTGGCCAAAACGATCGCCAAGGCACGCGAACGGGGCGAGCCCGCCGACGCCGGCGCGGCCGTGGTGCTGGAGGCCAGAACCGGACGGGTGACAGCGCTCGCCAGTTATCCCAGCTATGACCCCAAGGTGTGGGGCGGCGACCTGACCCAGCAGGACTACGAGTCGCTGCCGCTGGCTTCGAACGCGGTACTCGGGCAGTGGCCGCCCGGCTCCACCTGGAAGATCGTCTCGACGGCGGCGGCGGTGAAGGCCGGTCGCAGGCCGAGCGCCTCCTACGACTGCCCGGGCTCCTACCAGGTGGGCGGGCGCTCGTTCCGCAACTTCGAGGGCGCCGCGCTCGGACCCATGGACCTGCACCGCGCGCTCGTCGTCTCGTGCGACACGATCTTCTACCGCTTCGCGTATGAGATGTGGCGGCGAGACGGCGGGGTGAAGCCCGTCCGCCGCCCCAAGGACCCGATGCAGGCGATGGCCGGAGAGTTCGGCTTCGGCGAACGCACCGGAGTGGACCTGCCGAACGAGGCCGCCGGTCGCGTGCCCGACCGGGCCTGGAAGAAGGCCTTCTGGGAGCGGACCAAGGCGGACACCTGCCGCCGGGCCAAGACCGGCTACCCGGAGGAGTCCGATCGGCGGCGGGCCGCCTATCTCAAGGCACTGGCGGCCGACAACTGCCGTGGCGGGGGCGTCTGGTGGGCGGGCGACGCGGCGAACTTCGCGATCGGCCAGGGCGACGTGCTGGTCACACCGCTGCAACTCGCCCGCGGCTACGCCGCGCTCGCCAACGGGGGCAAGCTGCTGCGCCCGCTCATCGGCAAGGAAGTGGTCCGGCCGGACGGCACGGTCGTCCGCAAGATCAAGCCGTCCGTGGTGGGCAAGGTCGACGTCTCCCGTAAGACTCTGCGTTACATCCGCGACGCGCTCGCGGACGTCCCCCGCTCGGGCACCGCCGCGAGCGCGTTCGCGGGTTTCCCGTTCGACCGGCTCGCCGTGGCGGGCAAGACCGGTACGGCCGAGGCGTACGGCAGGCGGGACACCTCCTGGTTCGCGTCCTTCGCCCCGGCCAAGGACCCGAAGTATGTGGTGGTCGTCGTGGTGTCCCAGGGCGGCACCGGCGGGTCGACCGCCGCCCCGGCCGCCCGCGACATCTGGGAGGGCATCTACCGCCTCCCGGCCAAGGCGTCCGCCAAACCGTCTTCCAAGACGACCTCGCCTCGCCGTGGTGGTGAGCGATGACGATCCCGCGCCCCCTTGCCACCCGGCCACCGATCGGCCGGGCCGCCTCGCGCCGCCCCCTCTGGCGCCGCGTCCTCTCCCGCCGGGCGGACACGCATACGGCCCGGCGGTCCGCGGTGGCCTCCCTCGACTGGTGGGTGACGATCCCGGCCGCCGTCCTGTGCGGGATCGGCCTGCTGCTGGTCTGGTCGGCCACTCGCAATGAGCCGGATTCTTCCCTGCTCACGCGGCAGGCCGTCAGCGTGGGCCTGGGCCTCGCGCTCATGTGGCTCGTGTCCCGCCGCGACCCACGGGTCCTGCGGGCGTACGTCCCGGTGCTGTATCTGATCGCGCTCGCCGGGTTGGTCGCCGTGCTCACCCCGCTGGGCCGTACCGTCAACGGTTCACACGCGTGGATCTTCCTCGGGTCCGGGCTGCAGTTCCAGCCGTCGGAATTCGCCAAGATCACGCTGATCCTCGCGCTGGCCGCGGCGCTCGGGGAACTGCGGGAGGGCGAACGGCGGCCGGGCCGGGGCGCGGTGCTGCTCGCCCTGGCTCTCGCCGGCCTGCCGATCGGCCTGATCATGCTCCAGCCGGACTACGGCACGATCCTCGTCTTCGCCGCGATCTCGGCCGGGATGATCCTTGTCTCCGGGGCGCCCAAGCGCTGGCTGGCCGGGCTCGCAGCGGCCGGCGCCCTGGCCGTCCTCCTGGTGTGGCTGCTCGACCTCGTCCAGCCCTACCAGATCCAACGGCTGATGGTGCTCACCGACCCGGACGCCGACCCGATGGGCCTCGGCTACAACGCCACCCAGGCCCGGATCGCCGTCGGCTCCGGCGGGCTGCTCGGCAAGGGGCTGTTTCAGGGAGAACAGACCGCCGGACATTTCGTGCCCGAGCAGCACACCGACTTCATCTTCACCGTCGCGGGGGAAGAGCTGGGCTTCCTCGGCTGCGCGTTGATCGTGCTGCTGATGTTGTTCCTGCTGTGGCGCGGGCTGCTCATCGCCGCCCGGAGCGCCACGCCGTACGGCACGGTGCTGGCGGGTGGCGTGGTCTGCTGGCTGGCGTTCCAGACATTCGTCAACGTGGGCATGACCATCGGACTGCTGCCGATCACCGGGCTGCCGTTGCCGTTCGTCTCGTACGGCGGCTCGGCCACCATCTCCACCCTCGCCGCCGTCGGCTTCCTCAGCACCGTCCGGCGCCGTACCGAACTGTCCGGCTGAGCGTCACCCGCGGTCAAGCACCAGCGGCCTTCAATCTCAGGCTGTCCGACGAAGCGGCGGACCTGCTGGGTCGGTGAAGTTTCCGCTGAACAGAGGGCAGGGGTACGCATGACGGCAAAGTCGCGACGCCCGAACCTGTCCCTAGTGTTTTCCGACGCGGCCGACCATGCGGGCGTACATCCGGCCGGGGCTCGGCATGGACGGAGGGTTGAGGAAGCCGGGCAGCATGGGAAGGTCGACCGCGAAGGGCTGCAGCCGCTCGTACAGCTCGCGGGCGTCGGCCGGCCGGTTCTCCGGCTGCTTCTCCAGCAGTTCGGCGATCAGCCGGTCCAGCGCGGCAGGCACATTCGGGACCCGCGGCGGCCGCGCCTTCACCTGCTTGTCGAAGACCGCGTACTCCGTCGGTCCGGTGAACAGCTGCCTGCCGGTCAGCATCTCGTGCAGGACACAGCCGAGGGCGTACAGGTCGCTCTCCGGCCCGGCGATCCCGCTCTGGATCTGCTCGGGCGACATGTACGCGGGGGTGCCGAGGATCTGCCCGATCCTGGTGAATTGACGGGTTTCCCCCTCCCGCAGCATGGCGAGCCCGAAATCGAGGACCTTCACGCTGCCGTCGGGGCAGAGCATGAGGTTGGTCGGCTTGAGATCGCGGTGGCAGATCGACAGCTTGTGCGCCGCCGTCAGTACGGCACATGCCTGGGCGACGATGGCGGCGGCCCAGGGCACGGGAAGCGGGCCGTGCTCGCCGAGCAGGTCGGCGACCGTCACTCCCTCGATGAACTGCATGACCTGGAAAAGACGCTGTTCGTACGTGCCGAAGTCGTAGAGGACCGGCGCCCCCGGGTGCTCCAGCCGAGCCAGGATCCGCGCCTCCCGGATGAACCTGCGCTCCAGTTCCTCGTCCTGACCGCCGGGGAGCCGGAGGATCTTCACCGCCACCCTGCGGTCGAGATGCCGGTCATGACCGCCGTAGACCGCGCCCATCCCGCCCTGGCCCAGGGGAAGGTCGTCAAGCTCATAGCGGTCACCGATGACCAATGCACCCTCCCGTCGGCCTGTACCGGAAAAAGCTACACCTTCAGACGGGTGGAAGAAGAGTGCCGGCGATCAACCCCTCGACCCCGGCGCGGGCGAGCTTCTCCCCTGCGGCGGTCACCTCCCTGAGGCCGTCCTCAAGGGCGAGAAGCTGCCGGAAGGCCCTGCCGTACGCCCGCTGACGGGCCATGGGCAGCCGTGGCACGCGGGCGCGGCGAACGTCGACCCGGCTCGCGCCGACTCGGCTCGTCCCCGTTCCCGGCCCGCTCGCGGCGAAGCGCAGGAGACCGGCGAGGAACTCCGGGTCGAGCTTGGCGGGGTCCACTCGGAAGACGCTGAGGTGCGGGCCCAGCACCACGCCTTCGACGTCGGCGACCCGCGCCGTGATGGCGGAGGCGACGACGTCCCCGGGCCGGATCGTCACCAGGCCGTCCGCGGACGGGGTCGATCCGGACGGCGGCCCGCCCATCGCCAGGTCGTCGACGGTGAGCACGCGGACCCGCCCATGGGCTTCGGGCAGCGCCTTGAGCGAAGAGTGGCGGACCGTCACCATCCTCGCCTTGACCAGCTCGGCGACGGTGGTGGTGGCGGCGGAGGAGGAGGAGTCCCAGGCGTCGGGGCCGCGCATCCCACCCGGGCTCTGCGCGCTCGCCTCGCTGGGCCCGGTGAGGCCGGGTAGGGCGAGGTCGGGCAGGACGAGGTCGGGTACGGCGTCCGCCAGCGCGGCCGCCGCCGTACGGAACCGGTCGCGCACGAGGGGGAACCTCCGGGCGTCGCCGGGAGCCGACAGATGCCGTGCGGGGCCGACGTCCACCTCGTCATCGAGGACGTCGATGATGCGGACGGTGCGGCCGCCCTGTGGCATCTCAGGCGATCCGGGCATTTCAGACGATTCGGGCATTTCAGGCGACCCGAGCGGCTCGGCCCCGGCGAGGCAGGCCCGCCATACCGATTCAACGATCGACAGGTCGTCGGCGGCATCGGCCACGAGGAACGTCGCGGGCTGCGGCTCGCCGGGGGTCGGACGGCGAAGCAGCCACAGATCCGGGCCCCCGGCGGACAGCGTGATCACGGCACGCAGCGTCCCGCCGCGCAGCAGGTTCGCCCGGATCCGCCGCCCGGAGCGCCTCCCGGCGGCGGCCGCCGGCATCAGAATGGCGACGGGCCCGCCCGGCCGCACATGGGCGAGGCAGTGTTGGACCCAGGCGAGCTCGGACTCGCCCCGCGGCGGCATGCCGTACCCCCACCGGGGATCTCCGACCAGCTCCTCGTGTCCCCACGCCCGCTCGTTGAACGGCGGGTCGCACACCACGGCGTCGACCCGCTCCTCGAGGAATCCGTCGTCTCTGAGCGTGTCGCCCGCGACGATCCGCGCGCTGTGCCCGCGCAGCAGCAGCCGTACGGCGGTCAGGACGGCCACGGTCTCGTTGACTTCCTGGCCGAGCGACCGGGTCTGCTCGGGCACGCCGAGCAGCAGGGTTCCCAGGCCGCAGGCCGGATCCAGGACGGATTTCGCGTCGGCGCAGGCCAGCCGCGTCATCAGCTCGGCCAGGTCGGCCCGGGTGACGGCCAGCCGCCGGCTGTGGGCCTCGGCGTAGCGGTCACACAGGAATTCGAACGTGGCCGCGTCGCCCTGCCGTTCGGCCATCTCCGCGATCAGGCGGATCAGTTCCGGATCGATGAGGCCGGGGCCGGCCATCCTGGCCGGGAGATCGCCGGTCGCGGCCTCGACGGCGGGCCCGAGCCGTACGGCCAGGCCACCGGGATCGCGGGCGAGCCGCCGCCATCCGGCGGGATCACGCCTCAGGTAGAGCAGGAACGCCCCGGCGTGGCCGACCATCTCCCCCAGCCTCAGGTCGTCGGCCACTGCCCGCAGCCGCTGCCAGACCCGGTCGCCGATCGACAGCTCGAAAGACTTGCCGTTGCGGCGCAACCACGCCTCTACTTCGGGAAGGGAGAAGAGCGGGCTGGAGGCGGTACCCCCCACCGGCTGCGGGAAGTCCTCATAGCGGCGACGCCAGTTGCTGACCGCCGCCCGGCCCACACCGGCCAGACGGGCGATCTCGCCGGCGTTCACCGTGGCCTCTCGTATCGTGGCCTCAGGAACCGTGGCCTCACGCGCAGCCGGGATCTCGTGGCTCATGAGGCTCAGGCTAGCATCATACTTGTGAAGTGATTCAACCAGTGGTTTACTCAAAATCATGACGCACAACCGCATTCGCTACGCCGCCGGCACTGACGTCGGGCGCTCCCGCAGCAAGAATGAGGATTCGGTGCACGTGGGGGAGCGCGTTCTCGCCATAGCCGACGGCATGGGCGGACACGGCCACGGGGACGTCGCCAGTGCGGTCGCCATCGGTGCTCTGGCGACGCTGGAAGACGGCCAGCCGCCCGAGGACCCCGTCGCCGCGATCGAAGGCGCGGTGCTGGAGGCCGGTCGACGGCTGAGCGAGCTGGCCGAGCGCGATCCCGCGATGGAGCGGATGGGCACGACGGTCACGGCCATGCTGTGGGACGGCCAGGGCAGGTTCGCTCTCGCGCACGTCGGCGACTCCAGGGCGTACATGCTGCGCGAGGGGAACCTCTACCAGATCACGAGAGACCACACGCTGGTCCAGTCGTTGGTGGACGACGGACGGATGAGCCCGGATCAGGCGGCCAGGCATCCGAGCCGCTCGCTGCTGCTGCGGGCGCTCGAGACCAGCGGCACCGCCGATCCCGACCTCTCGCTGCGGGACGCCAGCCCGGGGGATCGTTATCTGCTGTGCTCCGACGGGCTCACGGCCGTGCTGGATCCGGAGGCGCTGCACCAGGTGCTGACGACGGTCGACGACCCGGAGGAGACGGTGCGCCGCCTGATCGACCTGGCGAACGAGGGCGGCGGCCCCGACAACATCTCCTGCATCGTCGCCGACATCGAGGCCGACACCGAGGCCGACACCGAGGCCGGCTGACGTTTCACCGGGGCCGCATCCGCCGGCCCCGGTCGCATCAGGGTTTGCGAGCCCGGAAGGCGGCGGTCTTGGCCCGGTTCTGACATGCCGTGGAGCAGAACCTGCGGGTCCCGTTGCGAGAGGTGTCGACGTAAACCCGGTCACAGTGCGTGGCCGTGCACACTCCGAGCCGGTCGTACAGTTCGCCGCCCAGCACGACGGCGAGACCCGTCGCGCAACTGGCCGCCCAGTCACCCGCCAGGGTGCCTCCCGCACCGTGGAAGTGCAGGTGCCACGGCTCCCCATCATGCCGGTCGAGATGCGGCCGGGCATCGGTCTCTGCCAGCAGGCGGTTGAGGCTCTCCGCGGCCGTGTCGACGTCGCCGCGGTCGACCGACTCGAAGACGACGCGCAGCGCCCCGGCCACACCGGTCAGTTCGTCGGCCTCCGCCGGGCCGACCGATTCGGCACGCCGTCCCATTCCGAGAACCTCGACGACGGCGGCGCGCCGCTCCTCACCCTCAGGGGGCGTATAGGGCCGCCCGCGAGCCTCACCCAGGGTGAGCGCGTTGACCAGACACACGGCCACCGCCACGACCGCATCTGTGTGACTGTTGAAATTCACTTGACCAGTTACGCCTCATGTTTTAACTTTGTGACTGCCTAAAGCTTATATGACAGTTACAGGAGGTGCTCGTGGTCACTTTCGACACCGCCCGGGAGTGGATCGACCGCTGGGACCGCCAACAGGAGGGCTACCTTCCCGACCGCGAGGAACGGTTCACCGCGCTGATCGACGCGATCGAGGTGGGAGTCGGGCGGCCGGACCCGCTCGTGCTCGACCTCGGCTGCGGCCCGGGATCGCTTTCGGCCAGGCTGCTGCGCCGCCTGCCCCTGGCCAGGGTCATCGCGATCGACACCGACCCCCTGCTGCTCTCGCTCGGCCGGGCGCGGTACGGCGACATGGCCGGCCTGGACTTCGCCGACCTCGACCTGCGCGTTCCGGGCTGGAGTGACGAACTCACCCTCGATCGACCGGCGGACGCCGCCGTGAGCACGACCGCGCTGCACTGGCTGCCCGAGCCCCACCTCCGCCGGGTCTACGCGGAACTGGCGACGGTGCTGCGCCCCGGCGCGCTCTTCCTCAACGGCGACCACCTCGGAGCCGACGACACGACTCCGACGCTGGCGAGGCTGGAGCGGGCCGTACACCAGAGCGAGGAGAACCGGCGTTTCACCGACGGGCGCCCCGAGGACTGGCGCACGTGGTGGGACGCCGTCACGGCCGAGCCCGCGCTCGCCGAGGCATCCACCATCAGGGCCTCGCGGAGCGCCGGCCACGACGGCTCGGAGACCCCACTCCTGTCCACCCACGTCGCCGCTCTGCGGGACGCCGGTTTCGACGAGGTCGGGACCCTGTGGCAGCGCGGCGACAACCGCCTGCTCTGCGCTGTTCGCTCCTGAACGGAGGTGCTGTTCGCTCCTGAACGGAGGTGCTGCCCGCGTCTGAATGGACGCACGGCCTAGAATCCGCGGGTATGCGCATCTTCACCGTCGACTCCTTCACCGACCGGCCCTTCCGTGGCAATCCCGCCGCGGTCTGCCTGCTGGACGAGACCGTGCCGGACGAATGGATGCAGGCGGTGGCCGCCGAGATGCGGCACTCCGAGACCGCCTTCGTCCCCGCACCGGGGGATGCTGAGGAAGGCGGGCCGCTCCCGCTGCGCTGGTTCACCCCGGCCGTCGAGGTCGACCTGTGCGGACACGCCACACTGGCCACGGCACACGTTCTCTACTCCCTCGGCGGGTCCGGCCGGCTCGAGTTCTCCACCAGGAGCGGCGCTCTGTCCACCGAACAGACCGCCGACGGGCTGATCGCGATGAACTTCCCCGCCACCCGGGCCACGGCCGTCGACGCCCCCGAGGGCCTGGTCGAGGCGCTGGGGGTCAAGCCCGTCTGGGTCGGGCGCAGCCGGTTCGACCTGCTGGTCGAGGTCGAGTCGGCACAGGCCGTACAGTCTGCGGCGCCGGACTTCGAACGACTGGCCGCCGTCGACGCCCGCGGCGTCATCGTGACCGCGACCGCCGACGACGCAGACAGGGACGATGAAAGGGACGGGGAACGACCCGATTACGTGTCCCGATTCTTCGCTCCCAGGGTCGGCGTCCCCGAGGACCCGGTCACCGGTTCCGCCCACTGCGTGCTGTCGCCGTACTGGTCGGCGAAGTTCGGCCGGGACGCGCTCGTCGGCGCGCAACTCTCCGAGCGGGGCGGGACCATCCGGACCACGCTGCGGGGCGACCGGGTGGAGCTGGCCGGACAGGCCGTCACCATCTGGTCGGGCGAGCTGCACGTCTGATCGCCCGTGCGGGCCGCTGAAAAGGGCATGCGCCCGGCACCATGCCGGGCGCATGCCGCTCCTCAGTGCGGGAATCAGAAGAAACGGTTGTCCGGCACCGGCAGGTCGAGCTGCCGCGGACCGTGCCACCTGGCCTTGTCCTTCGGCAGGTCACCGAGCTGCATGACGAGCACCAGCGGCAGCAGCACCCTGCTCTTGGCGAGGTCGACGGTGACGTTCGCGCCGGTGGCCGCCTCGTCGCTGTAGGTCGAGTCGGTGCCGCCAATCACGAGGGCCAGCCGGTGGCCCTTCTTGAAGATGTAGTCCTGCGGCAGTGCCTCCCACTTGACCTTGCCGTACGTCCCAGCCGGCAGCGGCGATGGCTCGCTGAGCGAGTCGCGGTTCTGCACGTCGATCCAGCCCCGGCCGACGATCTCGAGGGGCCGGGTGGCCAGGTTGGTGACCACCTTCCTGTAGCAGGCGTCGTCGGTTGCGGTGCTCTCACCGTGGCAGTCCTCCTCGGCGACGGTGGTGATGCCCTGTCCGCGCCGCCAGTCGACCCGGGTCTCCTCCCCGAAATCGACGAGCAGGGCGGTCAGGTTGGCCGTCGGCCTGTCGAGAGCCACGCGGAGATCGATGACCGGCGAGCCGGACAGGCGCAGGTCCAGCGGCAGGACTCCGGTGGTGAACGCGATCCGCCCCGGCTTGGCCGTACCGACGTCGGCGATCATCGCATCCTCGGACTGCCGGATATCGGTGAACGTGGCCGTCTGCCCCTTCCTGGCCGGGAGGAGACCGAGCGAGCCGTCGGCCGCCGGCCGGAAGGGGACCTTCATGGTGAACGGCGCCGGCCAGTCTCGCTGGGTGATCCACCGATCCGGGCCGATCTGCACGTCGGCCCGCGGCTCCCGCATGATGCCGTTCTCCACACCGAGCAGCCAGTGGTCGAACCAGCGGTGCAGCGTGTCGACCCAGATGTCCCGGCGCCCCTCGAAGTCGAAGGGGTCGACATGCTGGTACTGCCCCACCCAGATCTTGCGGGGCACGTTCCGCTCGGCGAGGGCCTGCCACCATTTGGAGAAGTTGTCGGGCTTGACGTTGAGGTCGTTGACCGTGTGCACCACGAAGACGCTGGCGCGCACCCTGGTCACGTCGCCCAGCGAGCCGGCGATGTAGTCGCGTTCGGCCCAGAACGGGTTGTAGTCGCCGGTGTCGTCTCCGTCCTCGGCGTCCATGCGGGCCCGTACGGTCGCGCACTTGGCGGCCGGGTCGGTGTCGATGTAGCGCGCCAGCCAGGACATGTAGTCGCGGTTGTAGATCACTCCGTTGGAGCGCTGGTACTTGTACCAGGAACTGATCGCGGAGATGGGGACGATCGTCTCCAGCCCCTCGACGCCGGTGGCCGCCACCGCGTTGGCCAGGGTGCCGTCATAGGATTTGCCGATCATGGCGGCCCTGCCGGTGGTCCAGTCGGCGGTCACGGTCGTGCCGTCGGCGCGGTACGCGGTCGCGCGGCCGTTCAGCCAGTCGATGACGGCCTTGCCGCCCAGCACGTCACCCCGGCCGCCGACATCGGGGCAGCCATCGGACCTGGCGGTACCGGACATGTCGACGTTCAGGACGGCGTAGCCACGCGGCACGAAGTAGTTGTCGTAGAACAGGGGAAATTTCGCTAGATTGCCGTCGGCGTCGTAGACCTTGCGTTCGGCCTCGTTGCCGCGGCCCGAGTTGTCGTAGTAGGGGCTCTCATCGATGATCACGGGCACCTTGAGCCCGGGACCCGACTCCCTCGGCCTGATGATGTCGACGCGCACTCGGTCGAGCCTCCCGTCGGCGTCGCTGTCGACGCTCGACTCGACGTAGACATGCTCGCGGATGGCATCGGCGTAGGAGAAGACCGGTTGAGTTCTCCCCCGATCGATGGTGATGCCCGGTTCGGCGGTCGCATGAGCGGGGGTGGCACCCACCATGACCAGGGCTAAGCCCATGAGAGCTGCTCGTAAGGGTAGCAAGCGGAACCTCCGGAGAAACGGTGGCATCAACCGCAAATCTCGACAGATATCCACAAGCCGAGCAAGATTGCTTTATATGATCTGAATCATCTTGATCCCGAAGCGTGACACGCCGCGGATCGGGACCTCTGACCGGGGCTCTCTGACCGGGGACCGGCGAAGCCGCTCAGCGCGTCATCAGGAGAAGTAGACGCCGATGCGTTGACCGCCCACTTCGTGGACGTCGATGTCCAGGTCGTAGACCTCGCGTAGCACCTCCGGGGACATCATCGTGGCGGTGTCCCCCTGGGCGATCACCTTCCCGTTCTTCATCGCGATGATGGTGTCGGAGTGACAGGATGCGAAGTTGATGTCGTGCACGACCAGGACCACGGTCTTGGCGAACTCGTCGGACATGCGGCGCAGCCGGCGCATCATCTGCACCGAGTGCCGCATGTCCAGGTTGTTCAGCGGCTCGTCCAGCAGCACGTAGTCGGTGTCCTGGCAGAGCACCATGGCCACATGGGCGCGCTGGCGCTGCCCGCCGGAGAGCTGGTCGAGGTGGCGGTGGGCCAGGTCGGTCAGTTCGAAGTAGCCGATGGCCTCGTCCACCAGGGCCAGGTCATGAGAGGTCAGCCGGCCTCCCGAGTGCGGGAAGCGGCCGAAGGCCACCAGTTCGCGCACGGTGAGCCGTACGCTCATGTGGTTCTCCTGGCGTAGTACGGCCAGCCGGCGGGCCAGCCGCTCGCTCGGGGTGGTGGCCACGTCCATGCCGTCCACGATGACCGAGCCGCTGTCGGCCGGCAGAAGCCGGCTGATGACGGACAGCAGCGTCGACTTCCCCGCGCCGTTCGCCCCGATGACGGAGGTCACGCCGCCCTTCGGGATCGACAGGCAGACGTCGTCGACGACGACGGCGTCGCCGTACCGCTTGGTGACGTGGTTGATCTGGATCACCGTCGTGACTCCCGGACGAGCAGGGCGATGAAGTAGACACCGCCGAGGAAATTGACGATCACGCTGAGCGCGGTGTTCAGGGAGAACACCCGCTCCAGGATGAGCTGGCCGCCCACGAGGACGATCACCGAGATGAGGCCGGCCGCCGGGACCAGGACCCGGTGCCGGAAGGCGCCGGTGAGCTGCCGGGCGAGGTTGGCCACGAGCAGCCCCAGGAACGTGATCGGGCCGACCAGCGCGGTGGACACCGACACCAGGACGGCGATCATGACGAGGGCCTGGTTCACCACGGCGGAGTGGTCGACGCCGAGGCCGACCGCGTGGTCACGTCCGAGGGCGACCACGTCGAGCCGGGCGAACAGGCGGGCCGCCCAGGCCGTCATCGCCAGCACCAGGACGGTGGACAGCAGCAACAGACCGGGGTGCACCTGGTTGAAGCTCGCGAACAGGGTGTCCTGCAGCACGACGAAGTCGTTGGGGTTGATCAGCCTCGAGGCCAGGGAGGACAGGCTGGAGAACAGCGTGCCGAAGATGACGCCCGCCAGGACCAGGACGTAGAGGTCCCGGCCGCGGCGGCCGAACAGCCAGCGGTACAGGGCGCTCGCGAACATCACCATGATCACCACCTGGCAGGCGAACAGCAGCCGGGGATCGGTGGTGGTGAGCGCCAGCCCGCTGAAGAAGAACACGATCAGCGTCTGGATCAGCACGAACATCGCGTCGAACCCCATGATGCCCGGGGTCAGGATGCGGTTGCCGGTGACCGTCTGGAAGATCACACTGGAGCAGGCGACGGCATAGCCGACCACGATCATCGTGGCGACCTTGCGCAGCCGGATGCCGAGGGCGTACTCCCAGTTGCCGACCAACCCGATGGTGCAGAAGCCCACCAGGACGGCGAGCGCCACCACGACCAGCACCGCGAGAGTACGGCGCTCGCGGCGCCGTACGGCCCGGAACGCCTCACCCGAGGCGGAAGCCGGAGCCGAAACCGGAGTGCGTGGGTTCGCCGTCACCTGAACCGTCTTCGTCGTCGTCATCTCAAACCGTCCTGTTCCGGTTCTTCAGCACCAGGGCCAGGAACACGCCCGCACCGAGGACCCCCACCACGGTCGCGACCGGGATCTCGTACGGAAACCGGATGAGACGCCCGATCACATCGCAGACGAGCACGAAGAACGCCCCGGTCAGGGCGGTGACGGGCAGCACGCGCCGCAGGTTGTCGCCGAGCACGATCGTCACCAGGTTGGGCACGATCAACCCCAGGAAGGGGATGTCCCCGACGGTGACGACGACCACGGCGGTGATCACGGCGACCAGGACGAGGCCGGCGTTGACGACCCGGTCGTAGGCGACACCGAGGTTGATCGCGAAGCTCCGGCCCATCCCGGCCACGGTGAAGCGATCCGCGTAGAGGTAGCCGAGCAGGGTCACCGCGCCGGCCAGCCACAGCAGCTCGTAGCGGCCGCGCAGCACTCCCGAGAAGTCCCCGCCGGTCCAGGCGGCGAGGGTCTGCAGCAGGTCGGCCCGGTAGGCGAAGAACGTGGTGACGGAGCCGATGACGGCGCCGAACATGATGCCCACGAGGGGGACCAGGAGCATGTCGCCGAAGGTCAGCCGGCGCAGGAACGCCAGGAAGAGGAACGTCCCGGCCAACGCGAAGACCACGGCGATGCCCATCTTGACGAAGACGGCCTCGGAGCCGGCGAAAACGGTGGCCACCAACACGCCCAGACTCGCCGACTCCGTCGTGCCGGCGGTGGAGGGCGAGACGAAGCGGTTCCGGGTGATGTGCATCATCACCAGGCCGGCCACGCTCATCCCCGTGCCGGCGAGCAGGATCGCCGACAGCCGGGGCACCCGGGATTCGAGGAACACCAGCACCTCGGCCGAGTCGGCGTACAGCAGCCCCCAGGGGGTGACGTCGGCGACGCCGACGAACAGCGACCCGAAGGCCGACAGGACCAGCAGAGCCCCTCCGGCCACCAGATGCCAGAGCCGAACCCGTCCCCGGGCCGGGACCCCATCCTGAACCGGAGACCTGTCCCGAGCCGGGGGCTCGCCCTCGGAGTCCGTGGGCGAGCCCGCCGCCTCCTGCCGCAGCCGGAGGAGATCGTTCACGAGACGCTGTCGCCGATCGCCTTGACCATCGCCTCCACCGAGCTCAGGCCGGTCGGGGCGACGTACCAGACGAAACCGTCCAGATAAACGATCTTGTTGTGCTTCGCCGCCTTCGTCTGCTTGATCAGCTCGTTGTCCAGGATCTGCTCGGCCGCCTTGCCGCTCTCCCCGATGGCCGCGTCACGGTCGATGACATAGAGGAGATCGGGGTCGGCCTTGGCGAGGAACTCGGCCGAGATGGCGTTTCCATGGGTGTCCGTGGACAGGTCGTCCACCGCGGGCCGCACACCGAGGGGGTCGTAGACGATGCCGAAGCGGGAGCCGGGGCCGTAGGCGCTCATTTTGCCGCCGGTGGTCAGCACGACCAGGCCGGTGCCCTTCGCGGGTGCCTTGGCCGCGACGTCGGCCGCCACGGTGTCGAGCGCGTCGAGCCGCTGCTTGATCTGATCCCGCTTACCGAAGATCGCGCCCAGCGCCTCGGTGCGCTGCCGGAAGCTCGACAGGAAGTTCCCGTTGTCGACCGTCAGGTCCACCGTACGGGCGATCTTGCTGAGTTCGGGATAGGCGGCCGAGGAGCGGCCGGCCACGATGACCAGGTCGGGGTCGAGCGCGGCCACCTTCTCGTAATCCGGCTCAAAGAGCGACCCCACCTTGGCGTAGTCATCGGAGCGGTACTTCGCCAGGGAGTCGGGCAGGGTGTCGAGCTGCGGGACCCCGGCGACGGGCACGCCGAGCTCGTCCAGCGTGACCAGCACACCGATGTCGAACACCACCACCTTGCTCGGCGTCGCGGGGATCGTGGTGGTCCCCTGCGCATGGGTCACGGTCACCGGCTCCGCCGACGCGGATGACGTTGACGTGGACGACGCGGCGGAGTCACCGGAACCTGGGGCGGTCGTACTGCCGCAGGCGGCCAGGACGAACAGTGCGGGAATGACGAGAGCACCGAGCAGCCGGTGCCGGAGGGAATCGCAGTGCACAGGAACCTCTGTCGCAGATACCGATCGAGAGCAAAACTAAGCCTTACCTAAGTTAGGTTTACCTAAATAGACTCTCTGATCAAGTCCCGACAAAGGTGATCTACCGCACATCCCTCCGGGCATGCGCGCTCTCACCGCCACCCCAGCGGTGTGCCGTACGGCCTGCCAGGGTCAGGCGACCGGCTCTCCCTCGTATCCCAGGTCCCGGCCGAACTCAGTCGCCGGGATATCTGGCGAGCCGGCTTTCGGAGCGGCAGGCCGCCCGTCCCTGGGTCATCTGCACGGCGAAGTCGTCGGCGAGTCCGGTGATGGGGGCACGTCCTTCCACCTCGACCAGCCATTCGCCGGGCAGCGCGAGATCTCCGTACCGCGCGCCGATGATGTTGCCGCAGATGGCGCCCGTGGAGTCGCTGTCGCCTGAGTGGTTGACCGCGAGGAGCAGCGCCCGCCGCAGCGGCTCGGGCCCGGGCTGGTCCGCCAGCGCCCCGGGGTGGTCCACAAGAGCGCAGTAGACCGCGATGGCGAGCGCCTCCTCCGCGACCCAGGCCCCGCCGAGGGTCTCCACCTTCTCCGGAGTGGGGTCACCGTCGTCGGCGAGGGCGACCGCGGCGCGCAGCGCCTCAGTCGTCTCCTCGTGCGCGGGGTAGTCGCCGAGAACCTTCATGGCGTCGGTCACGGCCCGGCGGATCGAGGCACCCTGGACCAGGGAATGGATCAGTACGGCCAGGGCGCCCGCGGCGAGGTAACCGGTGGGGTGGCCATGGGTGAGCTGCGCGCATTCCGCCGCCGTCTCGAAGGCCTCACGCGGGGAGCCTCCGACCAGCCCGAACGGCGCCGAGCGCATCACCGTGCCGCAACCCTTGGAACCCGGGTTGACCGGCCCGGGAACACCCAGCTGTGGCGCGCGGCCCGCCTCGCCGGTCGCCTGGCCACCCTGGGCGTGCAGGCCCGACAGACAGGCGTTCCCCGGTGCGCGGCGGGCGTACAGCCATCGCTGCTCGCGCAGGCCGCCTGTACGGAAGACGTGCCGATCGTCACGGGCCGGCGGGACGTCGTACTGCTGGGTGTCCAGCCACCGCAGGTACGCGGAGCGGATCACGGAGGGCACGTGGCAGACGCCGCGCTGGGCGAGACGGACATCCGCCCGCAGGAGGCCCTCCATGGTGAAGAGCGTCATCTGCGTGTCATCGGTGATCAGCCCGATCCTGCCGCTTCCGTCAGGGACGAGGCCGGTGATGCCGGCCGGGCCGTACCTGTCACGGATCCCGCCCAGCGAGGAGAACTCGATCGGCGCGCCGAGGGCGTCCCCGATCGCTCCGCCCAGAACGCAGCCCCTGACCCGGCTGCCGTACGTCAAAAAGTCTTCGGGAGAACGGTCCGCCACCGAGGGCTCCTCTCGGGATCATGGATATAGGGAAGACATATCACCGCCACCGTTGCCCGTTACATCGTTTTCTCGCCGAAACGACCAGTCCGACCAGCCGCCACGCATGTCCCTTCGTCTCTCCGTGGTGCCGCCGGCGTCCGCCTCAAGCCATGCTTGTCCGGCATGTCGACCTGCCGCAGCGACTCCTCCAGCGGCACCGCGGGCGTCTTACGTCGTACGGCCGCCACAGCAGTTCCCGACATTCCGCAGTCCGGTCATACGCGCCCGGCCACCCGGAACCAGACCGATCCGCCGGTCCCGTCCTGGCGCGCGCCCCACGCGGTGGCGAGCAGATCCACCAGCCAGAGGCCGCGCCCGCCGTCGTCGGCGGCGTCCGGCACACGCACCGCCGGTGTGCTGGTGGCCGATCCGCCGTCGCGCACCTCCACGTGAACGCCTCCGGCGTCGCAGGCCATCCGTACCGTCACCCGTCCGTCCTCCGCACGTCCCGATTCCGAATGCGCGACCGCGTTGGTGACCACCTCGCTCAGCAGCAGCACCACGTCGTCGAGGACCGGGGCCGCGACCCGCTCTCCCAGCAGGCCGCGCGCCCACTCCCGGGCCGCGGAGACGGACCTCTCGACCCCGGGGAACTCTCGCCGCCAGATGCCGTACGGCACGGCCGGCACGGCCCCGGACATTCCGGAGCACGCACCGGGACGCGGAGTAGCTCCGCCACGTTCGCCTGCGGCCGATCAGCCGGGTCGCCAGAATTATCCGAGCCGCCAGAAAAGGTTGACACTCTACTTTTCTCCGCACTGTCCGGAACGGAAGATCCGTGCCTAGAATGCCTTTCCGATATCGGGTCGACGAGTGGTTCAGCAGCCCGGAACAGTGCAGGTCATGACAGCCTCTGGTCTGCTCTGGGCTTGTTCCGGGCTAGGTACGGAATGACCGACCGGATAACAAGCAAATTTGTCTAATTCGGGAGGAAACACGATGGATGTTATGCCGTCTCTCGATCCCGGATCCCCCAGGGTGCGCTTCGGCGCCGAGCTACGCCGGCTGCGGGAGGCCGCGCAGCTCTCACAGGCCGCGGTGGCCGCCCGCCTCGGCTGCACCCAGACCCAGGTGAGCCGCTTGGAAAAGGCCACCCGGACCCCGTCGAAGTCCGACGCCGAACGGCTGGACCGGCTCTTCGGCACCCCCGACGGCGTCTCCTTCACCCGGCTCTTCCAACGCATCGCCGCCCCGCCCGGCGGCCCGGTCTGGTTCCGCAGCTGGGTCGAGGAGATCGAACCCACCGCCCGCATCCTCCGCTCCTGGGACCCCCTCCTGATCCCCGGCCTCCTCCAGACCGAGGCATACGCCCGGCATCTCTTCAGCCGAGGGCCCCAAATCACATGCGACGAGGTGGAGCAACGTGTCGAAGCCCGTATGCAACGGCAGCGAATCCTCGACCGGGAAAATCCTCCTATGTGCTTGGTCCTCATTGACGAGGGTGTGTTACGCCGCCAAATCGGTGACTCCGAGTTGATGCGTAAGCAACTCGGCCACCTGCTGGAGAGCGCGCACCGGCCTACCGTCTCCGTCCAGGTCGTCGACTCGGAATGTGTGGCGGGCCTGGCAGGAGCCTTCATGATCGCCGAGTTTGCGAACGGAGAGCCGGACGTCGTCCATGCGGACTCCCCCACACAGGGACATATCACTACCGACTGTGATCTCGTATCCGCTATCTGGAAGCACTATGAGGCGATACGGCTGTAGGCCTATCCTGAGCGCATATCCCTCCGAATGATCGAGGAAGTGAGACGCGAATGGACCTGAGCGCCGCCGTGTGGCGGAAGTCATCGCGTTCTTCAGACAACGGCGGTCAGTGTGTGGAGGTGGCCGCCAACCTGCCCGGGGTGGTCGCCGTCCGGGACAGCAAGGACCCGGACGGCCCCAAGCTGCTCTTCACCCCCGCCGAGTGGCGAGCCTTCATCGGCGGCGTCAAGACCGGCCAGTTCGACTACCCAGCTTGATTTCCCTCTCCACCCTGGCTCGCTGAACTCGGATTGCGGCTCAGCCCATAGAGGAGATCCAGAACTTGGGCAGATCCACTCTGGGGGAGTCGTAGCTGTCGACGTAGTCGGCGAAATCCTCGGCATCCAGCGCGGCCGTCGCCGTTACGCTCGGGTAGTAGACAGGGATCCGATCAGCGGGAACACCGTCTCGGAGAAGCGCGGCGACCTCGTCATAGGGCACCCGCGTCCCCTCTATCACCGGGGTCCCGCCCCGGACCGCCGGATCGACCGTCACATGATCACGTGGTCGCAGTAGGTCAGGGATATGGCGTCCGTCACGGTAGAAGGGCTGCAGGACGTCCACCATCTCGTGGATGACGACGTTGGCCTTACTGCGAACCAGATCGGGCGCTGCCAGGTAGATGGCGCTGTTGTCAGCCACCAGGCGATACGCCGAGAGATTGTCACGCTCTCCCAGGTCGTCGCGGAGTGTGTCCAACGCCCTTCTGATCTTCTGTAGCGAAGCGTCATTGCGCAGCTTGACGCAGGTTCGCAACGCCATCACGTCCCGGAATGAGTCAGGACGGGACGGGCAGCGGAGATCTCGGGAACCAACACGGCTCCACGGCCCGAATCGGCCTTGCGCCAGTGGGCGAGCTGGCGAAGCGTGGCACCCGACAGCGCCGCGGCCAGCTTCGGGCTGTAGGACATCGCTTCACCTCCTCCACGCCCGAACACGGGCCACTATCCGGCTATCACCGCAAAGATCTCCTCGACGTTCGCACTCTTCCCAGTGCTCACTCCCCGTCCGATGCGATGTCACGCAGTGGCAGTCGCCGGTGCGACGTCTCCGTGGACGCGCTGGAGGTATTCCACGGCGTGCTCGGCGACCGGGTCATGGTTCAGCCGGTCTCGGTAGAAGTGGAGGCGGTCCTCACAGTCGTCGATGATCTCGCTCCAGGTCCGCGCCCAGATGCGCACCCCGCCCTCCCACTCAGCGATGCAGCCTGGCGGGCGGTTCGGCGCACTGGCGTCCCGTCTGACAACCTCTGACATCTCGGTGGAGACGATCCAGAAATCCCAGGAAACACGGGCGTCGCGGAATTGCGGATCGCTGACGATCGCCTCCGCGTAACTCTTGATCTGCGCGACCTCCACCTGGCCGATCTTGACCTTGGGCGCTTTGAGCTCGACCACCAGATGCTCCCGACCGAAGCTCCCCCGATGCGCCCTCCCCAGCATGAGGTCGACAATGCCTTTCCTGCCGTCTTCGCGGCGCACCGGATTGAGCTGACCGTTCTCAGGCTCACGGCCCAACTCCTTGAGATGCCGCCTCAGCACCGCGTCGAGGCTCTGGTCGCTGACCATCAGCGCATACGCGTCACCGAAGATCCACGTCTCACACTCCAGGATCTTGTGGAGCTCGCTCCGCTCTCTGACCGTCCTGCTGACCTCCGGCTCGAAGACGAGCGTCTTGAGCACGGCGAGAAAGTCGAGCCGGTCGGTGACCTGACCCGTCGCCTTGATCACTTCGGAGAGGCTGGTCCGCTGGAGGATGCGCTTGAGCTCCTCCTGCTCCGACTGAGGCAGCCGGAAGAGCTCGTCCAGCACGGGATAAAGGCCGCCGGGATCATGGGAGATGACCTCTCGGAGAAGCCGCAGAGTGGTCTTCTTGCTCTGCGTCCCACCCGGCAGCCGACGGGCGATCCTGGTCGCCACCTCGTCGAACATCTCCCGCTCGACCGCCTGCGCGGGCTCGGCGGGCTCCCCTGCGTAGGGATAGACCCCCTCGGCCTTCCACTCCAGGATCAGCCGCACTCGGCGCTCCTGGTCACGCCTTCTGAAGTGGGCACGGAGCGTTTCCCGTGCGAGTTCAAGGAGAGGACCGAGTTCGTCCATCTCCGCAAGCCGCAGATCATCCCGCCGTTCAATAAAGCCGTCCCAGAGCAGGTAGGCGGTGAAGTGATAGCCGGGCGCCTGGATGCCTGGTGAGGGCTCGTCCAGGACGATGCCGTTGGTATCGCAGAGAGCCAGCACACGACCGACATCCTTCGGCCATTCGATGACGCGCAGCAGCGGCGCGGCATATCCATCCGAATCCGGCCACGGCAGCGGGTATTCGGCCATGTCGGTCCAAACGGTGGCGGGATCGAGAGGCGTGCCCTGGTAGACGATCCGCACATCGAGATTGGCCGCCAGGAACGGCGCGAACGTCGAAGCGAGTTGCTGGGCCGTGTCTTCCTGGGTGAGGCGGCTCACGAAGTCCCCAGGGACGGACGCCTCCACACGTGTCCCACGCGGGAGATGAACGGACTCCGGTTCGGAGATGTCGAAATCCGTAGGGCGGTCGACGGCTCCGCTGATGACCGTACGCTCAACCCGCCCGCCGGCCACCTCCGCGACCGTGACCCACCGGACCTGCCCGCCCAGCGCGAACGCACGTAGCCTGCCCTGCCCGCTCCGCCCGTGCAGACCGCGCTTGAGATGCGGGGAGACCTTGGTTGCCGTCTTCCACGACCCGCCCAGGCCGCCGAAGTAGCTCTTACAGGACGCGTTAGGCATCCCATGGCCGTCGTCGGTGATGCTGACCGACTCGACGCCGCCCAGTTCGTTGATCTCCAAATCGACGATGACGAGGCTCGCCTCCGCGTCCAGGGCATTGCAGATCATCTCCACGACCGCACCCACCGGATCCTTCTGCCGGGCGAGGCGAAGCAGATGATCAGGTTTGGCCTCGATGTGAACGGTACTCACCCGGTCACTATCCCAGACGACATGCAGCACCATGCGAAAGATCGGCAGAACGCGCCCGGCTCCATGCACCCCACTCCGGACCTCTGGAGCGGCTACGCGGTGGAAGCAGAACAACCGCCGTGCTCGGGTGGACGTCCCCGTGAGGTACGCCCTGCTGGTCTCCCTGTCCACCGGGGTCCCGACGGACATCTACACCCCGATCGCCAACCAGATCCAGGTGCCCGTCCAGATCGCGACGTAGGCCCTGGCTGAAGGATCAGAGCTTGTCAGGCGGTGCGGATGCCCTCCTGCGCGAGCCATCCACTAGAGCCAAAGATCAAAGCTACAAAGTCCTCCCAAAGCTCTAAGTACTTGTGTTCGTTCACACTTGGAATGTACGGTCCGAACCAGATGACCTACGAGGCGGGAGGCCGTAATGACCGAGGAGCCCAATGTTTACCTGGACGACGATGTCCTGAAGGTGCTTCATGCGATGGCCAAGCCCTGGGTCGAGACCACACCGAACGCCGTTCTACGGCGGCTGCTCGTCGAGGGCGACCTGGGCAAGGCCTTCGGGACCGACGGCACGCCTGAGACCGCCGGCATGACCGGGATCGATGAAGGGCTGGAGAACAAGCGGGAAGGGGTGCTCAGGCACCTCATCGCCAAGGGACTGCTCCGGGCCGGGGAGCGCCTTGAGTGGCGCAGGCCCCGGCTCGGTCAGGTCCACTTCGCGACGGTGCTCCCCGGGGGTTGCCTCCGTCTCGACAACGGGCAGGTCTTCGAGAAGCCCTCACCCGCTTGTAAAGCGATCTCGGGCCAGGACACCGACGGCTGGGCCGCCTGGCACCGGGCCTCCGACCGGAGAAGCCTCAAAGCCCTCCGAGAGAGCCTGCTCAAGTAGGCGGTTCGTGATAGCTCGTCCGCCGGGTCCTGCGCGCTGTCGGCCGCATGCTCCCGGTCCACTCCGAACAGAGCCTATGATCGGGGCGACCATGACCGGGGAGGCGGCATGCGCATCACCAGTTGAGTCGCGCGAACCGCACCCGGCGACAGCTCGTCATAGGTCGGCGTGTTCAGCAGGAGCGGATGGCCGCCGGGACCGGGCTTCCCATCCCAGGTCCGGCTGACCACCTGGCAGTGGTCCCGCATCTCGAACAGAGCGATTTTGCAGACCTGGCCGTCGGCCAGCGGAGTGAGCCAGAGCAGGCGGTCGCCGGGCACCAAGCGCTCTTGCCCGTTGACGGCTCCGTCCGGCGCCCTGCCGTCCCGTTCGAGGCAGGGAACGGGATCGACGACGGCGTCCAGATCGCCGTCGCAGGACCCGGCGACGGCCCCGGCGTCCCGGGTGCCCATCAACTCCAGCAGGTCGCCGTCGCTGTGGGCCTGCCAGAAGTCGATCGGCTCGACCCTGCTCGACGTGGGGGCCGGGAGCGCCAGGACGACGAAGAGGTCGCCGGCCGACGCGGTCAGGGCGATCCGGTCTCCGCTCCTGACGTAATGCGGCTCGTCCGCGTCCCACGCGTCGATGCCGGCGGCTTCCAGCAGGGCATCCCTGACCGTGTCGATCGCCATGTCCGGGGAGATCTCGAAGAACTCCCGATCCGGAGTGACCCGGAAGGGCTCCAGAAACTCATGAACGTACTTCTCGACCGCACGCGGATGGGACGTCAGGGCGCGGAATTCGACATCGAACGGGAGCGGGACATCCGCGCTGTGGAACCGCCTCGCGCGGCCCTCAGCGAGGTCTGTGGTCATCCCGACCTTGACGATCCCCGGCATCGCCTCGTTGCTCAGAACATAGACGAACCCGACCGTGTGCTTGGACAAGCCGCCTCCTGGTGGCGCGGTTGCGAACGGCCCCATGGTGCCAGGCAGGACCGACAAATCCGCGCGGCAAGCCGACCAGAGACCAGCCTGGATTCTAGAAAAGGGCCCCGTCCGGAGGGAAGAGGCCGCTGACACGACAAGCCCGAAAAGCGCGTCCGCAAGCAGGTCACGCGAGATCACGACAGCGTTTATGACATGAAAAAGACCATCTCACACAGTGTGTGAGATGGTCTTGATCTGGTGCCCCCTGCAGGATTCGAACCTGCGCACCCGGCTCCGGAGGCCGGTGCTCTATCCCCTGAGCTAAGGGGGCCTGACCGGTGATAAGGCTACCAGTTCTCAGCGGTGCCTCGTCACATCGTTGAGCGGCCGGGCCGACGGCTTCGCATCGAGATCCCCAAAACCAACACGTGAACCCTTTTCGCGAGTTAGCTTTGCGGCTGTGGGCGAGCTTATCGGGCGAGTGCTGGTCGTGGATGACGACGAGGTCATCCGGCAGCTCATCGCGGTCAATCTGACGTTGGAGGGGTTCAAGGTCGAGACCGCGTACGACGGGCAGAACTGCCTGGACCGCGTACGCGAGGTCGACCCCGATGTGATCACACTCGACGTGATGATGCCGCGCATGGACGGCTGGGAGACGGCCACCCGGCTGCGCACCGACCGGGGCACCAGCCATATCAAGGTCGTGCTGATCACGGCGCGTGCGCAGGAGGACGACCGGCGGCGCGGGCTCGGCATCGGCGTCGACGCCTATCTGACGAAACCCTTCGACCCCGCGGAGCTCATCCAGATCGTCCGCGACCTCGCCACCCGGAACACACCCGCCGCCTGATCCGGGTCGGTCCAGGATTGGTCCAGGTTTGGTCCACGACGTCCTCGTCACCGTGCTGACCCCCAAGGGCATCCTGCTGGCCGGCTCCGCCCGCGTCAGGCTCTGACCGGTACGGCCCGTGCCGCGTCCTCAGCCACGTTTTCAGCCGCGTTCTCCACGAAACGAGCCACCTGGCCCGGGTCGGCGAGCATGGTGATGTGATCCCGCCGGGGCAGATGTGTGAGGCTTCCGTCACGGCACGCCGCGAGAAATCTCCGCTCGTCGACGCGGAAGTGATCGCGGGAGCCGTTCAGCAACCAGACCCGGCCCGGATAGGCGGACAGCGCCGCGATCGGGTCGCCGGAGGCGACGGCGTCGATCACCGACGGCACGACCTCGCAGGACATGCCGCCCTCGACGAACGCCTCCGCCACGGGCCCGGGCAACGCGCGGCGGAAGCCGTACCGGCTCGCACGGTCGGCCAGCGCGGGATGGCGTACGGCGAGGCGGCCGGCCAGCCGGAAGGCGCCGACGGCGAGTCCGCTCGGCCGTGCCGTACACCCCATCGCGATGAGCCCGGCCACGAGCTCGGGATGCCGCGCGGCGGTGGCGATGCCGACGTACCCGCCGAGCGAGTGTCCGACGACGAGCGCCCGTCCGCCCAACTCCGCGATCGAGTCGGCGACGACTTCGCATGCGGCGCCCATGTCGAACGGCAGGCCGCGCCGGGTGCCATGACCGGGCAGATCAGGCGCGGCCGACGGCCTGTCCAGACGGGCCCGCACCGGAGACCACATCGTGCCGCTGACGCGGGTCCCGTGGATGAAGACGATCGGCAGCATGGCGTCACCTTCCGCTGAAGCAACGCCTCGTTGCGTTGACTCTTGAGTAGAACACAACGCAACGATGCGTTGCGAACACTAGGTTCGTCCCATGGAACCGAGAGCGGAGCCGAGAAAGGCGCCGGGGCCGAGAAAGCGGCGCGAGATCCTGGACGCCACGCTCGAGCTCCTCACAGAGAAGGGCTATGAGGGCCTGACCATCGAGGGCGTGGCCGAGCGATCCGGCGTCAACAAGACCACGATCTACCGCTGGTGGCCCTCCAAGGCCGCCGTGCTCGGCGCGGCGCTGATCGAGTCACCGGGCCTCGACATCGAGATGCCCGACACCGGAAGCCTCCACGACGATCTCAAGGCGCTGACCGACGGCCTCGCGGCGCTCCTCACCACGCCACCCGCGTCGGACATCGCCGTGGCCGCGCTCGGCGCGGCGGCGAACAGTCCGGAGCTCGCCGCCGCCGCCAAGGATTTCTTCGCCGACCGGCTCACCAGAGAGCTGGCGATCTTCGAGCGGGCCGTCGCCCGCGGCGAGATCGACGCGACGACCGACCCGATGTTGATCATGGATCTGCTCGCCGGGGCGGTCTGGCTGCGGGTGGTCTTCCGCGGACTGCCGCTCGACGAGGACTTTACGGAAAGAGCGGTGAGCGTGGTACTGAAGGGGGTAGGGCGGCCAGGGGATTCACCGGCACGCCGACCGTCTCAGCGCGGCGGCCGAGCAGCGGCTGACCGGTGAGAATCCCCCCGGCCGGATCGCGCGTCGGCGTATGTCTTCCGCCGCACGCTCGCGCGTTCTCATCACATCCGGCCGTGGTCAGCAGGGGTCAAAGTAGAGGCCCATAAGCACAGTCCAGTCACACCGGCCACCACGTCGCGTCATGCCGTGCCGTGCCATCGCTTCCGTATGCCATCATCCGCATGCCAGGTGGCGCCATGTCCTCGCACCCCCCGTACGGCGACGAGTGGAGGTGGAGGGAGCGTCCGATGACTGATTCCGAAATCCGCCCGCCCGAGTTTCCGCCACGGGGGCCCGCCCGGCGCAGCCCGGGGCGCCGGCTCATCCTCGGCGTCGCCACGGCTGCGGTGATCGCCACCGGAGCGGGTGTGGCCGCCGCCGGCAACTCGGCGAGCGTCCATCTCGCGGCCCAGCCACCGGGAGTTCAGCCCTCTCCCGGAGCCAGCGCGACGGCGCCGAACGGCGGGTACCAGACCTTCACCACCCAGACCGGGGTCGTCACCTCGGCCGGGGAGAACTCCATCTCTGTGAAAGGGGATGACGGCAGTGCGCGCACGTACGCCGTCAACGGCTCGACCCGGGTCTGCGCCGGACCCGAGGGCATGTCCGGGATCAGGAGCGGCGACAAGGTCTGGGTGATCGGTTCCGCCCAGGGCCAGCGGCCGACCGCGTTCATGATTATGGATCTGACCCGGCCGCAGTGGCCCGGACACGGCGCGGGAGGTCCAGGAGGTCCAGGAGGTCCAGGAGGCTCGGCTCCGCCCGCGCCCACCGGCCCGGGAGCGCCGGCGCCGTCCGAAAGCGTGCCCGCGCCGTACTCGCCTGGTGGAACTCCGGGGGAGACCGCCGGACCGGAGACCGCGGGGCCGGAGACGGTCGAGCCGACCGACTGACGAGGCCCGGCGGCCAGACAGCGCGGCCAGAGAGGGCGGCCAGAGAGGGCGACAAGGACCGGTTCCGGTACGGCGATGCCTGCCGTGCCGGAACCGGCCATGCGCTCCCTGGTGTCTAGGACGTCGAGAACGTGAACCAGTTGACGTTGACGAAGTCGGCGGGCTGGCCGCTGCTGAACGTGAGGTAGACGGTATGCGTGCCGGTCACGGCGGAGATGTTCGCCGGCACGGTGCGCCAGCTCTGCCAGCCGCCCGTGTCGGCGACCGCGAAGCTGCCGATCGGCGCGGCCGTCAGGCTGTCGAGCCGGACCTGGATGAGACCGCTCACACCGCTCGGCGCACCCGACGCCACCCTTGCCTTGAACTGCGTGGCCGGGGTCGAGCCGAAGTCGATCCGGTCATAGCGGAGCCAGTCCCCGTTGGCTATGTAGCCGACGTTCTGCCCGCCGCCGGTGTCGCTGGTCGCCTCCACCGAGGTTCCGCTCTGGGCCTGGTAGTTCTCGGCCTGAATGGTGGAGCGGGCGTCGACGCCGCCACCGCCGGGCGGTGGCGAGGTGGGCGACGGGCTGGGCGACGAGGGACCGCCGGAGCCGCCGCTCTGCCATACCGCGACGTAGTCGACGAGCATGGGCCGCCCGGAGACGGTGGCCGAGGACGGGGTGGAGCGGCCGGCCACACCATTGGGGAAGGCACCGCCGATCGCGACGTTCAGCAGGAGGAAGTACCCGGCGTGTGACGTCATGTTGGACCAGGTCGTGGCGTCGAACTGGTTCTGGCTGACGCTGAAGAACTGCTGGCCGTCCACGTACCACCGAAGCTGGTTCGGCGTGACGCCGGTGTCCCACTCGAACCGGTAGGTGTGGAAGGCCGACTGGCAGGTCGACCCCGGGCAGGCCCGGCTGGCGCCGCGACCGTTGGTCTCGTCGCACGGTCCGCCGGGGGTGACGCCGCAGTGGAGGGTGCTCCACACCGTGTTGAGGCCGTTGACGTTCTCCATGATGTCGAGCTCGCCGATGCCGGGCCAGTTCCAGTAGTTGCCCCGGTAGGGCGAGCCGAGCGCCCAGAAGGCCGGCCAGTAGCCGAGGGCGGCCTCGCCGGTCACGTTCGGCATCTGGATGCGGCCCTCGATCCGCAGGGTGCGGCCCGGGGCCGGCTTGAAGTCGGCGCGGCGGGTCTCGACGCGGGCGGAGGTCCAGTTCTGCCCGCTCCTGATCGGGGTGATGCGAAGGTTGCCGTTGCCGTCCAGGCTGACGTTGGCGGGATCGGCCGTGTAGTTCTGGATCTCCCCGGTGCCCCAGTTGGCCGGACCGCCGGGATAGGCGTGACCGGTGTCGATGATCCAGTTGGTGGACGACGGCAGCGATCCGGCCGAACCGTTGAAGTCGTCCGCCCAGACCAGCGACCAGCCCGATGGGGTGGCCGGGACCGCCGCGACAGCCGGCCGTACGGCGACCGCGACGACCGCCGCGACGGCGATGAGCAGGGCCACGAGCGGCCGGCGGAGCCATCGCGGTCGCGCGTCTCGCGGCAGCGCCGAGGACAGCGCGGGGGGATGGGATGCGGGGGGATGGGATGCGGGGGGTGACGCGGGGGGTTGGGACTCGTGCATTGACTGCCTCTTCTCCCTGGCCTCCATGTGCGGATCTCCTCGCACGGAGATACGTCGAGGGCAGGTGGAATGGGGGTGGGGGGTTTGGGGGTACGGCCCGCTCGCCGCGGCCGCGGGCCGACCTGCCGACACTTTCCCCCTTCATCCGACCTCAGTCAAGTGTCCGAGTAGTGTTTGCGAGAGCGCTTTCCCATCAGATAGCTCTTGACTTGGGCAAATTGTGAGAGCGCTCTCTAACAGCTCTCCGGATCGACGGTCATGTCGCGGCCCTCTCCGCCGAGGGCTCCGCCCACGAGCGGAGGCGCCCGGCCAGGCCCTGCGTCCACGGAGAGAAAGCACTCTCCCATCTCTGTGCGAGGTGAATCCCAGATAACGAGAATCGTTACCGATCCACGTATTGACGCCACACGCACCGCAGTCCAGCCTGTGCTCTGAAAGGTGCAGAGAGCGCTCTCCTCAAGATCATAAATACGCGGAGCCCAAGGAGGGTTCATGAGCATCCCCCGCGTCTCCCCCTCAGCCCGGAGAACCCGGATAACCCGGATAAATCGCATAACCCGGTTCGCCGCCCCCATGCTCGCCGCCACCCTGCTCACCCTCGCCGCGGCAGCGTGCGGCGGCGGAAGTGACACCTCCCCCCAGTCGGGCGGCTCCGACGGATCGGCCGAGAAGATCAAGCTGACGGTGGGGCTGTTCGGCGACTTCGGCTTCACGCCGCTGTACGAGGAGTTCAAGAAGACGCACCCGAACGTCGAGATCGAGGAGCGCCAGGCGGCCGCCGACGACCATCACACGAACCTCGCCACCCACCTGGCCACCGGCGCGGGTGCGGCGGACGTCGAGGCCATCGAGGTCGGCTACATCAGCCGATTCACCCCGCAGCCCGATAAATTCGTCGACCTCAAGCAGTTCGGGCTGGACAAGCGGCAGAGCGACTACCTCGACTGGAAGTGGCAGCAGGGCCTCGCCCCCGACGGCTCCCTCATCGGCCTCGGCACCGACGTCGGCGGCCTGGCCATGTGCTACCGCACCGACCTGTTCGAGAAGGCCGGGCTGCCGACCGGGCGCGACGAGGTGTCGGCCCTGTGGCCCACATGGGAGCAGTACATCGAGACCGGCAAGAAGTTCGCCGCCGCGGCGCCCAAGGACGCCAAGTTCTTCGACAGCCCCGGTGAGATCATGCGTGCGATGATCGCCCAGGCGCCGGTCGGCGTTTACGACGCTCAGGACAACATCGTCGTGGGCACCAATCCGGACGTCAAGAAGGCATGGGACCTGTCGGTCCAGATGATTGAGGACGGCCTGTCCGCCAAGATCGGCGCCTGGACGCCCGAGTGGAACACCGGATTCGCCAAGGACTCCTTCGCCACGATCATCTGCCCGGCGTGGATGACCGCCTACATCCAGGACCAGGCCAAGAACGCGGCCGGCAAGTGGGACATCGCCGCTGTCCCCGGAGGGGCGGGCAACGCCGGCGGCACCCATCTCACCGTGCCGAAGCAGGGCAAGCACCCCAAGGAGGCCGCCGAACTGGCCGACTTCCTGACGTCGACGCAGAGCCAGGCCGCCGTGTTCAAGGCCATCGGCAACTTCCCGTCGACCCCCGCGCTGTACGACCAGCCGGACATCCAGAACTTCACGAAGGACTTCTTCAACGGCGCCCCGGTCGGCAAGATCTACTCTGACGCGGTCAGGAACCTCAAGCCCCAGCACCTCGGCCCCCGTGAGGGCGACGTGCGGACGGCGATCGGCAACGGCCTCGGCCGGGTCGAGCAGGGCCGCCAGAAGCCCGACGAGGCGTGGGCCCAGGTCCTCAAGGACGTCGAGAACATCAAGTAGTCCGGATGACCCGAGAAAGCAGTTCCTCGACCCGTTCGTTCGTCGAACAGGAGAGCCGACCGCCTGCCCAGGCCCGCGCGGCCAGGGCAGGCGGCGGCCGTCGGCCACTGGTCGCCCGGCTGAGCCACCGGATGGGGCGTACGGCCACGCCGTACACCTTCGTCTCTCCTTTCTTCCTGCTCTTCGCGGCCTTCGGCGTCTTCCCGCTGATCTACACGGCCTGGGTCTCGCTGCACGACTGGAACCTGCTGAGCAGCGAGAACCCGTTCATCGGCCTGGAGAACTACCGGGAACTCTTCGCCGACGGTTACTTCTGGAACGCGGCGTTCAACACACTGTCCATCGGGCTGCTGTCGGCGATCCCCCAGCTCGCGCTGGCGCTGGTGCTCGCGCACCTGCTGAACCGGCCGCTGCGCGCGCAGACGCTGTGGCGGATCACGCTGCTGCTGCCCAACGTGACGAGCGTCGTCGCCGTGGTGGTCATCTTCAGTCAGCTGTTCGGACGTGAGTTCGGGCTGGTCAACCTGGTGCTCGGCGTCTTCGGGATCGACCCGGTGAACTGGCAGGCAGACGTGGGCAGCTCACACGTCGCGATCGCCTTGATGATCATGTGGCGGTGGACGGGCTACAACACGCTCATCTACCTCGCCGCGATGCAGGCCGTGCCACGCGAGCTGTACGAGGCCGCGACCCTCGACGGGGCGTCCGGCGCCAGGCAGCTCCGACGGATCACGATCCCGATGATCCGGCCGACGATCATTTTCACGGTCATCGTCACCACGATCGGCTCGATGCAGATCATCGCCGAGCCGCTGCTGTTCGGCGCACAGGTCAGCAATGGCGCCTCAGTGACCGGCGGCACCGACAGGCAGTTCCAGACCCTGGCGCTCTACCTCTACGAGAAGGGATTCCGGAGTTTCGAGTTCGGCTACGCCTCGGCGGCCGCGTGGGTGATGTTCCTGCTCGTGGTCCTCGTCGTGGGCTTCAACTACCTGGTCGTACGGCGCATGCGAGGTGGGCTGGATTGAGATCGCCATTCAGATCACTGCGCAGGCATCCGCTCACCTATCTCACGCTCACCGCGGTGGCGTTCTTCTCGGCTTTCCCCATCTACTGGAGTGTGATCGTCGCCTCGCACGACAACGCGGCGCTCGCGGAGGTGCCGCCGCCGCTGCTGCCCGGCGGCAACTTCTTCGCCAACGTGCGGCGGGTCTTCGACACCGCGCCGTTCGCGCTGGCGCTGCTCAACTCGGTCATCGTGGCCGGCGCGATCACGCTCTCGGTGATGCTCTTCTCCACGCTGGCCGGCTTCGCCTTCGCCAAGCTGCGCTTCCGCGGGCGGAACGTGCTCCTGTTGCTGACGGTGGCGACGATGATGGTGCCGACGCAACTCGGCATCATCCCGCTCTACATGCTCATGATCAAACTTGAGTGGACCGGGACGATGTACGCGGTCATCGTTCCCGCGCTGGTCAGCGCGTTCGGCGTGTTCTTCATGACGCAGTATCTGAGCCGCGCGCTGCCCACCGAGCTGCTGGAGGCCGGCCGGATGGACGGCTGCGGCGCGTGGCGCCTCTTCTGGCACGTCGTCATCCCGGCCGCCCGCCCGGCCGCGGCGGTGCTCGGCATGCTCACGTTCATGACCGCCTGGAACGACTACTTCTGGCCGCTGGTCGTCCTCACCCCGGACAACCCGACGGTGCAGGTCGCGCTGTCCCAGCTCGCCAGCGGGTACGTCAGGGACTTCACGCTCGGCCTGACCGGCACGGCGGTGGCGACCTTGCCGCTCGTGCTCATCTTCGTCATGCTCGGAAAGCAGATCATCGGAGGAATCATGCAGGGAGCTGTTAAGGGTTGATGAGTTTTCCTGACGACTTCAGCCGCTTCCCTGAGAGCTTCATCTGGGGCGCCGCGACGGCGTCCTACCAGATCGAGGGCGCGGTCGCGGAGGGCGGCCGGGGCGCGTCGATCTGGGACACGTTCTCCCACACCCCGGAGAAGGTGACCGACGGACACACCGGCGACGTCGCCTGCGACCACTACCACCGGTACGCCGAGGACGTCCGGCTCATGGCCGACCTCGGCCTGGGGGCGTACCGCTTCTCGATCGCCTGGCCCCGCATCCAGCCGACCGGGGCCGGACCGGTCAACGCAGACGGTCTCGACTTCTACGACCGGCTGGTGGACGAGCTGCTCGACCGGGGCATCGCCCCCTACGCAACGCTCTACCACTGGGACCTGCCGCAGGCGCTGGAGGACCGGGGCGGCTGGACCAACCGGGACACCGCCTTCCGGTTCGCCGACTACGCCCTGGCCGTACACGACCGGCTCGGCGACCGGGTGCGGACGTGGACGACGCTGAACGAGCCCTGGGTGTCGGCGTTCCTCGGCTACTGCTCCGGGGTGCACGCGCCCGGGCGGCACAGCCCGGCCGAGGGGTTCCGGGCGGCGCACCATCTGCTGCTCGGACATGGCCTGGCGGTCTCGGCCCTGCGTTCGGCCGGCGCGGCCGAGCTGGCGCTCACCCTCAACCTCGGCACGGTGCTGGGTAAGGACGAGGAGGCCGTCGCCCGGGTCGACGCGTTGCTGAACCGGCAGTTCCTCGACCCCGCGCTGCGCGGACGCTACCCGGCGGAGGTCCTGGAGATCGCGGCCGGGCACGGGGGTCTCGATCACATCAGGGACAGCGATCTCGCCGTGATCCACCAGCCGATCGAGCTGCTCGGGGTCAACTACTACTGCCCCACGACCGTCTCGCATTCGCCCGGCGAGCCGGCCAATCCTGCTTATCCCGGCACCGAAGACATCCGGTTCGAACCGCCGGCCGGGCCGGTGACCGCGATGGGCTGGCCCATCGAACCGGCGGGCCTGGAGTCCCTTCTCCTACGGCTGTCGCGTGATTATCCGGAGGTCGGGCTGCTGATCACCGAGAACGGCGCGGCCTTCGACGATGAGGTGAGGGACGGACGGGTCCACGACCCCGAGAGGATCGACTACGTCGACGGGCACCTGCGAGCCGCACACGCCGCGATCACCGCCGGCGTGGACCTACGCGGTTATCTCGTATGGTCCCTACTGGACAACTTCGAGTGGGCCTACGGCTACCACAAGAGGTTCGGAATCGTGTATGTCGACTTCACGACCCAGCGGCGCCTCCCCAAGGACAGCGCACTGTGGTACCGGGAAGTCATCAAACGCAACGGGCTTCGGGGGGAATGAATGAGGCGACCCACGCTGGAGGCGGTCGCGGCACGGGCGGGGGTGTCCCGCGCGACCGTCTCCCGGGTCGTGAACGGTCAGCTCACCGTCACTCCGCAGATCAGGGAGGCGGTGCTGCGCGCGGTCGACGAGCTGGGATACGTCCCCAACTCGGCGGCGCGCAGCCTGGTAACCCAGCGGACCGGCTCGATCGCCCTGGTCGTGTCCGAGCCGCCGACCCGGGTCTTCTCCGAAGATCCGATGTTCGCGACCGTCATCCGCTCGGCCAGCCTGGAACTTGAGGCGGCCGACCGGCAGGTCGTGCTGATGCTGGCCGGGTCGGCCAAGAGCCATGCGAGGATCGAGCGGTACATCGCCGGCGGTCACGTCGACGGCGTCATGCTGATCTCCATGCACGGCGCCGACCCGCTGCCCGCCGCGATCGCCCGCATGGGCGTCCCCGTCGTCTCGTACGGCAGGCCCGCCGTGCCCGTGCCCCTGCCGTACGTGGACAACGACAACGTGGGCGGCGCGGAGAAGGCGGCGCGGCACCTGCTGGACCGGGGACGACGCCGCGTCGCCACCATCGCCGGACCGCAGGACATGATCGCCGGGCAGGACCGGCTCACCGGTTACCGGAACGCGCTGCGTGACGCCGACCGCCGCTCGATCGTCGCGGTCGGGGACTTCACCCGCGAGTCCGGCGCGGTCGCGATGCGGCACCTGCTGGAGGACGATCCCGCTCTGGACGCGGTGTTCGTCGCCAACGACCTCATGGCGGTCGGCGTGCTGCAGACGCTGCGCCAGGCCGGCCGGCGGGTGCCGGACGACGTCGCGGTGGTCGGGTTCGATGACATAGAGGCCGCCCGCTACACCGAGCCACCGCTGACCACGATGAGGCATCCGGTGGTCGAGCAGGCGGCCGCGATGGTCCGGCTGCTGCTCGGCCTGTTCGAGGGCGGCCCGGCCGATCCCGTGATCCTCCCTACCGAACTCGTCGTCCGCGAGTCCGGGTGAGGCTCAGCCTTCCAACGCCAGAGGCTCAGCCTTCCAACGCCATGGGGATGCGGTCGAGTGCGCTGAAGGGGGCCAGGCCGTACGCGTAGAAGTCGACGGCGTCGGCCCCCGCCTCCCCGGACTCGCGGACCTTGGCCGCCAGCTGCTCCGCCGAGTCGGCGTCCGGGACGCCGGGCCGCAGCACCGCGCGCAGCCCGGGATTCTTGCCGATCGAGCGGCGGTAGGCCGCCAGGTCCTCGGCCACCCGCCGCGGGTCCCTGGCGTACGCGGGGACGGCGAATGACGGCACGAGGTCGCCCAGGGCCACCAGGTCCACCCCGAACTGCCAGGCGTCGTGCGCGGCGAGCCCGGCCGGGGGCAGCCCGTCGGCATAGCCCTTCCAGGCCCCGGTGGCGTCCAGGAACGTCAGCACGGCGCCCTCGGCGGTGACGGCGGCGGACACCTCGGCGACCAGCGACGTGACGCTCTCGGACCGCGCCCTGGCGTACGCCACGACCTCCGGCCCGGCATAGGCCGTGAGAGCGGCCCGGGTGACCTCGCCCTCCGCGGGAGGGTCGCCGTCGAGCACGCCCGCGACGATCCTGGCGCACTCCTCCCTGGCCACCTCCGCCTTCACGCCCAGATCGGTCGCCCGGCGCATGCAGTGGTGGCAGAAGCACAGGCCGAACAGGAAGGCGTCCATCGGCCCGAACTCGACGAAGCACCGTTCATGGTGACAACCGTGCGCGAACATGCCGAAGTGCAGCGCCTCGGCCACGACCGTGTCCACCCCCTGACGGGCCACCGCGCGGGCCAGCGCCACAGCGTATGACCGGACGTCGGGATGGGACGGGCACAGATCGGCCGGCGAACCGCGGTCACCGAAGCAGCTGCGCACCGTGACGTCGAGATCAGCCTGGCCCAGCGCGGCGTTGCGCAGGAACACCGTCCAGCCGTGCAGCTCGAGCCCCCGCTCGTCGCATGCCCGGCGCAGTTCGGCGAGCGGCCGGTCCCCGGCCCCCGGTTGGACCGGCGGGACGAGCCGCAGCCCGGCGAACACGTCCTCGGCCGGCGGGAAGTGCACCCCGTCCCGGCGCAGCGTGAGCCGGGACGCCCCGTGCGGGGTGAGGTCCCTCGCCTGCTCGCAGGCCGCCGCGACCGTCACACCCCGCAGGCCGTACGCGGTGACGCGGTCCAGGACCTGGTTCACGCCCTCGTCGCGGAAGTCCTCGACGAAGGCGTAAAGGGCGCCGTCCATGCTCACCGCTCCCTGGGAAAGCTCGGAAGGTTCAGAAGAACGTGGCGATCAGGTCGACCACGACGTAATCGTCGTCGACCACCGGGATGACCCGCCACTTGTCGAACGCGGTGCACGGGTGCGAGATGCCGAAGGCCACCAGATCCCCCGGCCCCAGATCCCCCGGCCCCAGGTCTCTCGGCCCCAGGTCTCTCGGCTGAGGACCCGCCCCGGCCGCGCCCTGGGCGTTCCACACCACCTGGGCGTGCTGGTCCCAGACCTTGACGACCTTCGGCCCATCCCGGTTCGGCCCATCCCGGTTCGGCCCATTGATCGGCATGGTCTCGCCCGACGGGCCGTGCCGTACGGCACGGGCGACCGGAAGGTCCAGGTCATAGGGGACGTCCCGCTTGCCCATGCCCACGAACGCCAGGCCCGGCTCCGGCACCGAGAGCACCTGCGCCCACACCTCCAGCGCCGGTCGCAGCCCGGCCATACCCCCAACCTGGCCCCCAACCAGGCCCCCAACCAGGCCTCCGGCCCCCGGCGCGATCCGGTTGTACGGCGTGTGCTCCCGGTAGAACCCGTCGTCGTGGGCGATGTAGGCGCCGCTCCTCAGGATGGCGAGCGCGTTCAGGCCCGACTCGCCGGTCAGCGGCGACAGCTCCTCGGCGACCAGGTCGAACCACGCGCTTCCCCCCGCCGAGACGATCATCTGGCCCGTAACGTACGGCGCCACCGCCTCGGCCGCCTCTCGGAACTCGCGCAGGAAGGCGCGTACCCCGCCCGCCCCCGGCTGGGTGCCCTCATAACAGGCGACCCCCGCGAGCTCGACTCCGCGGGCCTCGCGCACCGCCTCTGCTACCTCCAGCAGCGCGGCGGTGCCCCGGCAGCCGGTCCGGCCTCCCTCGTGGCCGAGCTCGATGAGCACCCGGAACGGCACGGCGCCGGCGGCCTCGTCGAGAACCCGCACCCCCTCGGCGGAGTCGACATAGCAGAGGAACTCGAAATGCTCGATCTCGGCTGCCAGCCAGCGAAGCGCCGCCACATCGAAGATCTCGTTGGCGAGCAGCACGCGCGGCACGCCGAACTTCCGGCAGACCAGCACCTGGGCGGGCGTCGCCGCGGAGATCCCCCACGCTCCGGCGTCGAGCTGGGCCTGGAAGAGCTCGGGAGACATCGTGGTCTTGCCGTGCGGCGCGAAAGCGAGGCCGTGCTCCGCGGCGAACCGGGCCAGCGCGGCGAGGTTGTGCTCCAGCGCCGACCGCTTGGCCACCATGACCGGCCAGGTGAACGCCCCGCCGAACAGCGAGTGACCGGCGACGGCGAACTCCTCGGCCGCGATCGGACTACCTGGCCGCAGGAAGCCGCGAGTGCTCCAGTCGATGACGATCTCGGGACGCTCGAGGCGGTCCGCGAAACTCACCTCGTCCCCCTCATCGTCCCGCTCATCAGTGGGCCCCTCAACGCCGGCCGGACGGCACAGCTACCTCGCTGGATCGTACTGGACCGGTCAAGCCATCCCGAACCAGGCAGGACCTTCAACCGGGCAGGACCATTATGGGACGGGGCATTCGATGCGCCGCTGCACCGGCCGGCGTGCGAGCACGTCGCGTGCCTGCTCACGGGCGAGGTTCCAGCCGTTCCACGGGTCCCGGCGGTAGAGCTCGTTGGCCACGACGACCTCGAACAGCACGCAGCTCCGGTCCGGCTCGGGCAGCCGGTCCAGGGCAGGCACGGCCTCGGCCCCGAGATTCTCCAGGTAGCGGTGGTCCAGGCGGTCGACGCCGCGTACGGCCAACTGGGTCTCCGCCACTCTCGCATCAGGGTCCAGCCCGTCCAGGCCGGGCAGCAGCCGGTCGAGGATCGCCGGAGGGGCGAAACTACGAAATCCGCAGCTAAGGGTGGGCGTTTCGGTCCCTGGTTGGGGGTAGCCCGAATACGACCAGAGAGGAGGCGCGAATGGACCGCCAGACCAGGCCGGAAACAATGAAGGAGAACGACGTCATCGACCTTCTGCTCCGGCAGCATTCCCTTATCAGAGATCTGTTCGACGAGATCGACAGGTGCCGGGGGGATGAGCGGAAGGAAGCGTTCAGCCGACTCGTCCGCCTGCTCGCCGTTCATGAGACGGCCGAGGAGGAGATCGTCCATCCCTTTGCGCGACGCAAGCTGGTCGGTGGCGACAACATCGTCGACAGTCGCCTGCAGGAGGAGGGTGAGGCGAAGGAGATGCTCAGCCGCCTCGACGACATGGACGTGACGACGCCCGAGTTCACCCAGGAACTGGAGAGACTCAGGGCAGCCGTGTTCGCCCACGCCGCCGCCGAGGAGCGCTATGAGTTCGCCGAGCTGAAGGCGACGACCAGTGAGGCCGAGCGCAGGTCGATGGCCGTGGGAGTCAAGGCCGCCGAAGCGATGGCCCCCACGCACCCGCACCCGGGCGGCCCCGAGTCGGCGACCGGGAACATCCTGCTCGGCCCGCCGATCGCGATGATGGACCGGGCACGCGACGTGATCCGCAAGGCGATGGGCAAGTCAGAGTCCGGCAAAGGCTGAAACCGTGTGATATCCGCGCGGCACGGCCGCGGCCCGACCGAGGGTCGCAGGCCGTGCCCGAGGAAGGGGAACTCGGCGACAGGCTCGTACGTTCTCTTGGGCGACGCAGCAGAGAACACGAAAGGCCGAACGATGTCGCCACTCGGAAAGTACTACGTGGGTGCGGGGATTGTGGCCGTGCTCGCCATCCTCCTGCCGCTCCCCTCGATCCTGACCTGGCTGATCGTGCTCGGCGTGCTGGGCGGCCCGGTCGTCGCCTACTTCATGCTCGACGAGTCGCAGCGTGCGCGGCTGCGCCGGATCCGCCGCCGCCAGATCGGCCGCTGAAGGTCCTGCTGAAGGGCCTGCCCCCGAGGTCTCAGGGAGGCGTCCTACACCGCCGCGACCGCGAGTTGCTTGCGGACGCGGTCGGTGGCGTTCCGCTCCATGACGAAGGACAGGAACGGGATCGTCCCCGAGAACAGCACGAGGATCAGGTAGCCGATGCCCCATCGGGCCTTGAGGCCGAGGTTGAACGCGGCCACCAGGTAGACCATGTACAGGAAACCGTGGGCCTGTCCCACGACCACCACAGCTGTGGGGCTGTCGAATCCGTACTTGGCGACCATGGCGCCGCAGAGCGCGAGCAGCATCACGCCGACGATGTACGCCATGACCCGGTAGAACTTGAGCGCGGTAGCCACGTTGATCATTACCTCTGCTGGAAGCCGTTCATCACACGATATCCGCACCGGGGGCCGGTCCTCCCGGCGCCGCCGGGGCGGCCTGGCCGGTACGGTTCGCCCGGTCGGTCCGTACGGCGTCGCGTACGAAGTGGAACCACATGTAGACCGCGAAGATCGCGAAGACCCACCACTGGGCGGCGTATGCCAGATTGCGCCACGTCAGCCCCATGCCCTCGGTGGGCGGCGACACCGCGACGGGCGTGGCCAGGGAGGCCGGCTCCTGCGCGGTCGCGACGACGAAGCCGTCGCGCAGCGGAGCGTCGGTCCACACGTTGATGAGTTCCGAGGTGGACACGGTGGCCACCTGTCCCGCCGGCAGCGCCCGCGCCGAGCGCTGCACCGCGTCGGTCTGCTCGGCCGGGCGCAGCCGTCCCGTCACCGTCACGGTCCCCTCGGGCACGGCTGCCGCCGGGTCCTGCGGCGAGGACACCCAGCCGCGGATCACGGCGACGAGCGTGCCGTCCGTCAGTCGCAGCGGGGTGAGCAGCCAGAATCCCTGGTCCCTGGCCGCCCGCCCTCCGGGGGCGTCCACGTCGGCCACCCGGTCGGCCACCAGAAGCTGGCCACCCGCGTCGTAGGTGCCCGTGGCGGTCACCCGCCGGCCCGCCGCCTCAACCGGTGTGTGCCGGCCCGCCTGGGTCAACTCGGTCACGGCGACCGGCGGCGGATCCGCGGCGAGCCTGGGCTGGCCCGACGCCTCGAAGACGCCGAGTTGCCAGCGTCCGAGCAGGGTGAAGGACACGAGCACCCCGATCACCAGCAGGTGGAGGGCCACCAGCCGGGGAGCGAGCAGGGTACGCAACATGCACAACACGCTATCCGCTGATGGCATCGGTCCCGCACCCGGCGGAAAATCCGACAAATCGCTTCGAGGGCTCTCGGGGGTCGCTAGAGTTGCGCCCATGTCCGACCCTCAGATTGACCCGGCCGGCAACACCCAGGCGTTCCGCGCGTTCGCGCATCAGCAGGACGCCGCGGCCGCCAAGGAGCAGCCGTCCCGGCTGCCGATATGGATCGCCGTCGCCGTGGTGCTCCTGGTGGCGCTCGGCGTGGTGGCCTATCTCATGCTCGGCTGAGCTGAGCTGGAGTGACTTCAGCGCGTCCTCAGCACGAGGGCGCTGCCGCCCCCGCGCCGGGAGGGCTCGGCGACCGCCCGCATCCTTCCACCGCCGAGGAACTCCAGTCCGGTCGCCGCGCCGATCTCACCGGTCGGCGGGCCCGGGACCGGGGCAAGCGTGTGACCGAGGGCGGTGAGCGCCTCGCCGTACCGCTCGAGGAACGCGGGCTCGGCCTGCGTGGCCGCCGTGTTGCGCTGGGTCGCCCGCGGAGCGGCGATCGCCTCGGGCAGCGACATCCCGAAGTCGATCCGTTGGACCAGGATCTGGAGCACGGTCGTGATGATCGTCGAGCCCCCGGGCGATCCGACCGCCAGCAACGGCCTGCCGTCCTTGAGCACGATCGTCGGCGCCATCGACGAGCGGGGCCGCTTGCCCGGCGCGGGCAGGTTGGGGTCGCCCGGCGCGGGGCCGAAGGTGAAGTCGGTCAACTCGTTGTTCAGCAGGAATCCGCGGCCGGGCACCACGATGCCGCTGCCGCCGGTCTGCTCGATCGTGATGTTGTACGCCACCACGTCGCCCCATTTGTCGGCGACCACGAGATGGGTCGTCTCCGGCCCCTCCGGCTGCTCCCCCTCGGGTGAGGAACCCCGGGACGGCGCGGGAGACAACGGCGCGCTGCAGGCCGTGAAGGGCCCGTCCGGTGCACCCGGCGCCGCCGGATGCGGCATGGCGACCGGCCCGATCAGGCAGGCGCGCTCCTTGCCGAAGACATCGGAAAGCAGCCCGTCGAGCGGCACGTTCACGTGGGCCGGGTCGCCCACATGCGCGTTGCGGTCGGCGAACGCGAGCCGCGAAGCCTCCAGATACCGATGCAGCCGCTGCGTCCGCGACTCCTGGCTTCGAGACTCGACCCGCGGCAGCGCCTCCAGGATGTTCAGCGCCTCGCCGACCGTCGATCCGCCCGACGACGGCGGCGCCATGCCGTACACGTCGAGTCCCTCATAGGCGACCTTGGTGGGTGGGCGCTCGATCGCGCGGTACACGGCGAGGTCGGCCTTCTCCATCAGCCCGGCCCGGACCGTCCGGGTGGAGCCGGGAGCCACCGGCGGGCGCTTGACCGTGGCCACGATCTCCCGGCCGAGCGCCCCGCCGTACAGCCAGGCCGGCCCGCGCCTGCCCAGCTCCCGGTACGTCCTGGCGAGGTCGGGATTGCGAAAGACCGACCCGACGGCCGGCGGGCGGCCACCGGGCAGGAAGAGGGCGGCGGTCGAGGTGAAGTCCTTGAAGCGGGCGGCGTTCTGCGCGGTCTGGTCATGAAAGGTCTGGTCGACGACGAAGCCCTTCTCGGCCGTCTCGATCGCCGGGCGCAGGGCCTGCCGCAGCGACATCGTGCCGAACCGGCGCAGCGCCAGGTCCCACTGCGCGACGCTGCCCGGCACCCCGACGGACAGACCGCTGGTCACGGCCTCGTCGAACGGGATTCCCTCGAACGTCGTGGCGGTCATGGCCCGCGGCGCGGTCTCCCGGCCGTCGATCGTGGTGACCCTCCGGGTGCGGGCGTCGTAGTAGACGATGAAGCCGCCGCCCGCCAGGCCCGCCGAGTACACCTCGGTCACGCCGAGCGTCGCCGCGGCGGCCACGGCGGCGTCCATCGCGTTGCCGCCCTGACGCAGCACCTTCAGCGCCGCCCGGCTCGCGTCCAGGTCCACGGTCGCCACCGCCCCGCCGTACCCCTCCGCCACCGGCTGCTTGGGATCCGGTCTGCGCTGGGCCGACATCCCCGCCGGGTCCGCGGCGTACGGCCCGGGCGCGGCCAAGGCCGGCGGGAGGGCTGCCGACGCGAGGGCTGCCGGCGGGAGAACAGTCGGCGGGGTCACCAGGCCGGCAAGCGTGACCAGCCCCAGCGACGCGACCATGGCACTTCTCATCCCGCGACCTCCGCCCCTGCTGCCCCCAGTCCAGTTGCCCCAGTCCAGTTGCCCCCACTGCGGCCGCCTCCACTCCGGCTGCCTCCACCATCCTGCGGGTCACCTCAGCATGACTCACGACGTCAGGATCAGCACGGGAATGTCCGGTTGTGGACGCGGGTGGCCGGGCTTGCCGTGTCCAGGCTCTGGCGCCGTCGGTCATACTCCGGTAGGCGTACGGGGCGGTGCCACCTCGGGCGGATGCGATGATCTGCCGCGGTGGCCTAACGTGCGGGTGTGCGCTCCCGCATCACCCAATTTCATGGGAAAGATCTGATTTGGTCGGCGGTCGTCGGCGTAATCCAGGTCGTCGGCACGAGAGGCGCCCAACTCGGCCAGCTCAGGTCTCCGGATCTGGGCCGAACGTGAGGTTCTCACACTCGTGGGCGGCGGCATGACCAACGACGAGATCGCCGCCAAGCTGTGCCTGTCGCCCGCGACGGCCAAGACGCATGTGAGCCGCACGATGATGAAGCTCCAGGCCCGCGACTGTGCCCAGCTCGTCGTCATCGCCTACGAATCCGGCCTGGTCAAGCCCGGCTGGCGCTAGACCGAGGGCAGGACGCCTCAGGAACGGGCTGCGCTGGAAAGCTGCCGGAAGGCTGTCAGAAGGGAGGGACGTCGTGATCAGAATCAAGGAAAAACCTGGGTTCGATATCCGTGGTGCGGTCCCCCGAGGAGCCCTGCCCGTGAGAGCCCTGCCCGTGAGAGCCCTGCCCGTGAGAGCCCTGACCCACCGGCCCCGGTCCTGATGCCGAGCCTCCGGTCGAGGCCTCATCCGCCATGCTCTCCTCCATGATCGGCTCATAGTTCTCGGGCAGGTGGCCGGGCGGTGCCTTCGGCCAGTTCCGCGGCCGCGGATCGGGCAGGGCGACCATGATCGGAGGGAGCCGGACCGGGTAGACATGCCCGAGAGGGCTGGTCCAGACGATCATGTCCGGCTCGGGCCTGGTCACCCGCCAGCCGCCCTCGTGCTTAGCCCGGTGATCGTGACGACAGGCCAACTCCAGGTTGCCCGCGCTTGTCGGACCGGCCGAGGCCCAGTCGACGATGTGGTCCTGGTCGGTCTTGGTGGCGGGCACGCGGCAGCCGGGCCAGGAGCACACCCGGCCACGGATTTGGACATAGCGCCGTAGGACGGCATCGGCCCGCCGACCATCCCCACCACGACCGTGACTCCACCCAGAACCAGGACTCCACCCAGAACCAGGACCACGGTCATGGCCGGCACTGGGATCCTGGCCGTGATCGGCTCCAGAGCCACGCCCGGGAGCAGCATCCCGCCCAGGAGCAGCGTCCAACCCGGGAAGGGATGCTGAACAGAGATCGCGTGTGGGACCGCTGCCGACACCAGGATCACGATCACGACCGAAGGCGGGACCGTGCCCAGGGTCGGACCCAAGACCGGGATCAGGACCGGGATCAGGACCGGTCCCGGGATCACCGCCGGACCAGGGGTCGGGACCACTGCCACGCTCAGGTTCGGAATGACGGCCGTCATCGTCGGCGAGCGCAGCTCCCTCCCCAAGGTGGTGTTCCACGCGCGGGCGGGTCTGGCGGAGCAGATCGGCCAGCAGTTTCGACCAGGCGTCCCCGGCGACGGGCCGACTCGTCAACTCGCACAGGCGTGCCCAGGTGACCTGCAGTTCCACGATCCCGCCCCGGCGCCTGTCACGGGCCGGGCGAACGTCACCGGCCGGGCAGGCAGCACGTCCGGAAGAGGCGGTGGCCGGCTGCGGGCGGTGACGGGTGATCCCTGCATGCAGGAGACGACCGTCGTCACCGCACACGGCGAAACGCCACTCTCCCGACAGCATCCCGGCGACGACCTGGCGGGCCAGGCCCGCGTGCAGGAATCCCCAGCCAGGCACATGAGCGGGATGCTCATCAAGCCCCATCAGGGTGGTCACCCCGACGCGGATTTCCCCCACCGCCCATCCCCGGCCTCCCGCAACCGGGCCACCCCGGTCCGGTCCATCTTCGTGGCGGCCAGCGGGAACATCACCCCGGCCGCCACCGGGACAGCCGCCGGACGCCATCCTCAGGCCATCCCAGATCTCGCCCGAGTTGTGGTCGCCATCGGGGCCAACCGCAGGCGCCACGAGACAGCCGTCAGCGTCACAGCCATCACAGCCATCACAGCCATCAGAGTTCTCAGAACTACCAGAGCTATCAGAGCTGTCATGGTGACCGGGAGCAGGATCGTGATCGGACCCGGACCCGGGCCCAGAACCGGGACCGGCGTCGGGATCGGGGCCAGAACCGGGACCGGCGTCGGGATCGGGGCCAGAGCCGGGACCGGGACCGGCGTCGGGATCGGGGTCGATGAAGGGATGCGCGAGGACATGAGCGATGATCTCCTCATCGCTCAACCGCTCAAACGACCCGTCCAGCGACCCCAGAAACAGATCCGCCCGAATATGGTCGATCGGCCGCCGGTCCCCCGCCCGCTTACACGCCCGTGCCAGCACATCGATCCGCTCACATCCAGCCGCCGCCCGATCCAGCGGCAGATCCAACCCCGACACGCTCGCCGTGCCGTCCTCGCCGCGCACTCCCACCACCCGGCGCCGCCGCACCGCCTCGGCATACCGCTTGTGCGCCCACAACGGATCGATCGCCAGCACCATCTGCTGGATGCGCTCGACCAACTCCCCGACCGTCCAGCCCGGCGCCTGGCCCACCAACTGCTCACACACCTGGTGGGCCTGCTCATCGGTCAACCCTCCCGTCCAGCGTACGAACGCCACCGCCCTCGGCTCGTCCAAAACCCCCGCCAGCATCGCCTCCCCCAGCACCGGCAACCGGCGATGCACATTCCACGCCAGCTCAAAGGTCGTATCCGAACGCCGCCGCGACCACACCAGCGCCGCCCGCGCCTCGTCGGGAGCGAACTCATCCGGCGTCTCCACCCGGCACACGCCATCCCCCGACCCCTGTTCGCGCAGCCCCACCTCCAGCAACGCCAGCAAAAACCACGCCCGCGCATGACACACCTGCCGGTAGGCCGCCTTCAGCACCTCAACCGTGTCGAACCCCGACACGCGGCCCACATCCACCCCGGCCAGCAACCCCGCCAACTCCGCCCCCGGCACCGCATCCGCCACGCCCACCGGCAACGGCACCGGCTCCGGACCCCCACGATCCAGCCACCCCGCCCACACTCCACTACAGCCAGGGGAACCCTCCGTTGATCCGACACCGATCGCCGCCCCGATCCGGGCACCCGCCTCGACCTCAACGGCCGCGACCTCGGCATCGGAACCGGTAGCCTCGCCACCCCCAGTCTGGGCACGCGCATTCACACCAGCCGCACGTTCACCGGGAGCGCGTTCACCGGCACCGGCAGCATCGGCAGGGGCGGATACAGACGCGTCCTCACCGGGCAGGGCCGCAAGGCGCGGTGCGACAGGCTCGCCGGAAACGACCGGCTCACGCAGCGGAACGGACATGGCGGGCACCCCCTCACCGAGTCGAAAGCAACGACCACCCCCGGCCATCAGGACCAGGGACCTTCCTGATGCGGAAACGGCTACTTCATCACTCGGCGCATGGCCTCGAACGGCCCGCCAGCTAAGCTCACCCGTAACGACTGCCCCAACCCTACCTCGAACACTATGTCGACACAACCCCTCACACTCTGCGATCGTCGGCGGCGACCGCTCCAGGGAGCGGGATGCTCTCAACCGCCGGTCCCGTGCCCGCCAAAACGCTCGTGCCAGCCAAAACGCGTCGACCAAAACGCGTCGCCCAAAACGCTCTGGATCAGCTCTCCGAGACCGTCACGCCCATTGAGCGTGCCGTACCCGCGACGATGCGCATCGCCGCGTCGACGTCGTTGGTGTTCAGGTCGGGCAGCTTGCGCACCGCGATGGCCCGGAGCTGGGCGTTCGTCAGCCGACGAGCCCCGTCGTGGCCCGGTCTGGCCGCGCCCTTGCCACCCAGTGCCTGCCGGATCAGGAACGACGTCGGAGGCGTCTTGTACCGAAGCTCCACCGTCCGGTCCTCGAGCACAGTGACCACGACCGGCACGATCTCACCGCGCCGCCTCGATGTGCTCTCGTCGTACTCGCGCTTGATCGCGACGATGTTGACACCCGTCGGCCCGAGCACCTTCCCCAACTCCGCCACCGCGGCGTCGCCCGCCTCGAGTTGGATGGTCGCCTCGAAAACCTTGCGCTTCGCTGCCACGGCCCGTCCCCTTCCGTCCGTTCTTCCTGGTCTTCCTGCGCAGATGGACGCTAGGAGTTCCAGCGGCTGGAGACTCAAGCTGGAGACTCAAACGGGAACGGGCCGTGAAAACAGTTTGAGTCTCCACCTGCTGGAGGGTGGAGGCTGTGTGCGTGACCGACCGCGGCGAAGTGTTCACCATCGGGCAAATCGCACGCCGGACCGGCGTGCCGGTCCGCACCATCCGCTTCTGGTCCGACATCGGCGTCATCCCGCCGAGTGACCGTACGGCCGGAGGTTATCGGCTGTACGACTCCGAATCGGTGGCGCGGCTGGACCTGGTCCGTACGCTGCGCGAGCTGGGAATCGACCTGCCGACCGTCCAGCGGGTGCTGGCCAGACAGGCCACCGTGGCGGAGGTCGCGCGGGCGCATGTCGCCGCCCTGGACGCGGAGATCAGCATTCTCCGTGCCCGCCGGGCGGTGCTGCGGTCGGTCGCCGAACGCGCAAGCACCATTGAGGAGATGAAGCTCATGCACGAACTGGCCCGGCTGTCGGCGGCCGAACGACAGCGCGTCATCGACGGGTTCGTCGACGAGGTCTTCGCCGGCACCGATCCTGAGACACCCGGGGCGGCGATCGCGAACTGCATGCGCCAACTGCCGGCGGAGCTGCCCGATGATCCCACCGCCGAGCAGGTGGACGCCTGGATGGAGCTCGCCGAGCTGGTCGCCGACCCCGACTTCCGCCGACGGGCCCGCGAGATGGCGGTCGCGGGCGCCGGCACGGACGTGCCGGAACCGCCGCCCTACGACCCTCAGGCCGTCCTCGATCGGGTTCGCGCCGCCATGGCGGAGGGCGTCGCTCCCGACTCCACCCGGGGCCGCGAGGTCCTGGATCGGTTGATCGATCCCGGCATGCCGGCCGGTGAGCGCGTACGGCTCGCCGACCAGATGGAGCGGTTCACCGACCGCAGGGTGGAGCGATACTGGCAGTTGCTGGGCGTGATCAACGGGACGCCTCCGTTCGAACCGAGCGTGCCCGCCTTCGAATGGCTCACCACCGCGATTCGCGCGCATGCCGAAGGCGGCGCATAAGCACCGCTCGGGGCATCACGCGGCAACGGGTTCGAGAGACGAGACCGAGCTTCCTTCCGGAAAGGAGTCGTTTGCCTGCGAGGCAGCCAAATGTTACTGGTCGCTGTCGATTGAGCACGTTACGTTGCGAGAATGAACCCGGCAGCGTTGTTCGTCGGCGGGGTAGCCGCCGGTCTCGCCGCCGGCACCGCCTCATGCACGGCGGTACAGGGCGGCCTGCTCATCGGCCTGGTCAACCCGTCCTGCCAGAGGTCGGACAGTCAGAAGCCCGACCGGCAGGGATCGGGCCAGCAGGGATCGGGCCGGTCGAGACGGGACCTCGCCACAGTGGGGGCGTTTCTGTCGGCGAGGCTGCTGGTTCACCTCGCCGCCGGAGCGCTGCTCGGCCTGGTGGGCTCGGCCGTACAGATCGGTCCGCGTGTCAGGGCGGTGCTCCTCGTCGCCGCCGGGATCGCGGTGCTCACCTTCGCCGTACGCCTGCTCCGCATGGGCGGACGCTCCTCGGATCGCCCGGCGCATCAGGCTGAATGCGCGACAAACAGGGCGCCGAGACCGGGTGAACCCGGAGGAGTCCCCGGTGCCGCGCTCCTCGGACTCGCCACGATCCTCGTGCCCTGCGGGGTGACGATCAGCATGGAGATCGTGGCGGTCTCCACGGGAAGCGCCCTGGGCGGCGCCGCGGTTCTCGCCGGATTCGCCGTCGGAACGGCTCCTGTCCTCGCCGCGCTGGGCCTGCTCCTGCGCGGGGTCACCGAGAGGCGGTCGGGCACGCTGACCACGCTGGCCGGGGTCGCCGCCCTCGTCGCCGGAGTCTTCACGATCGGGTCGGGGCTCCGACTGGGCGGCTGGCTCCCCGACCTCGGCTCGGCCGCCGGGTCCTCCGCGTCGGCGTCCGCGGCACGTGCCCGACAGGGACCGGACGGCGTTCAGCACCTCACGATCTGGGCCACCGGCGAGGGATTCCGCCCCGGAATCGCCCGCGCCGCCGCGGGCCACCCGATCGAGATCGTCTTCCGTTCCCACGACAACCGGGGCTGCACGCGCACGCTCTCGATCGACGGCCGGGACGTGGTGCTGCCCGTCACCGGCCGGCAGACGGTACGGCTTCCGCCGCGAGAACCCGGACGGCTCCGCTACGCCTGCGGCATGGGGATGTACGTCGGTTTCGTCACTTTCGAGAGCATTCCCGCAGGCCAAAGGACTTTGCAATAACGCTCCGTGATGGCCGGGTTACGTGTCACGCTGTCTCCCATGACTTTCGTGGGAACCACCGAGGCGGCGCCGGCCCGGCCGGACATCCCACTCCGGGGCATCCAGGTCCAGGGCGTCCAGGTCCCGCGGGATGCGGCGGAGGCGGCGTTGCTCGCCGCCGCCCGAGCCGGTGACCCGGACGCGGCGCACCGTCTCGGCCGCCGGCACGCCGAGCGTGGGGACCGGTGGGCCGCCAGGCAGTGGTGGGAGCGGGCCGCCCGGGCGGGAAACGTCGACAGCGCGTTCAACCTGGGCGTCTGGCACCAGCGGCACGGCACGCCGTCAGAGGCGATGAGCTGGTACGAACTCGTGGCCGGAGCCGGCGACGCGGAGGCCGCGTTCCGCCTGGCCGTTCTTCTGCTGGACCGGCGGGACGACATGCCGACCGCGCGGCGCTGGCTCGAGACGGCGGCCGAGAACGGCTCGGGCCGGGCGGCCCGGCGACTCGCCCTGCTGTGTGAGGACGAGGGGAACATCACCGCAGCCCGTACCTGGCATGTGAAGGCGGCTCTGGAGGGTGAGCTGCGGTCCGCCCACGACCTCGGGGTCCTCGGGTATGCGGCCGGCGACGAGACCGAGGCCGGCCAGTGGTGGGAGTACGCCGCCCGCGGCGGGCACGCGGAGGGCGCCTACCATCTGGGTCTGCTGCGGCAGGCACTCCGGGACGACGATCGGGCGCGAACGTTCTACCGGCTCGCGCTCCGGGCCCGGGCGGATCACCCCGGCGCCGCCTGCCGTCTCGGCGGCCTCGCACTGGCCGGGAGGGACCTTCCCACCGCAAGGGCGTACTTCGAACTGGCCGCGGGCACCGGGCACGTCGAGGGTCTGCGCATGGCGGGCATCGTCTGCGTGGAGATGGGCGAACGGGCGGTGGCCGGCCATTGGCTCGGTCTTGCCGCCGCCGCCGACGATCCCGAGGCCGCCTACCACCTGGGGCTGCTGCTGGTCTCCGAGCATGGTGACCTCACGGGAGGGCGGCACTGGTTCCGGATGGCCGCCGCGCGGGGCCACCGCCGGGCCGCCTCGGAGCTGCGCGCCGTGCTCGCCTGCCCCCATGGGGAGGAGCCCCTGCTCTATCCGCCTCCGCCGTACTGGGACCGCCCGGTGACGCCGGAACAGTCCGCGCGGGCGGAGCTGGCGGTGCTCGCCTCCGGACGCCGGGGCGAGCCCGCACCCGGCGAGCGCGACCTGATCGAGATAATCGGCACCTGGGATCTGGTCATCCGGGGGCTGCCGGAGCAGGCGGACCCGATCGGCCGTCTCGCCGAGACCAGCGGTCTGCACGCGACGTCCATCGAGCATCTCTGCTCGGTGCGGGCGACCCTGCTGCGTCCGGGCACGGCTCCCTGGCCGACTCCCGCCGAGGTCGCGCACGTCCTGGTGACCGCGCGCGACCTGCGCAAGGGTCTCGGCCTCCGCTAGATCACGCTGAACCAGGTCGCGGCACTAGGCGGCGAGGACCACGTCGACCGGCGTGAACGGCAGTTTGTGCGCGACCGCGACCGGCCCGTTGGTCACCGTGCCGGCGTGGGTGTTGAGTCCCGTCCGGAGCGCGGGGTCGCCGAGGAGCGCGTTCTGCCAGCCCTGATCGGCCAGCTTCAGCACGTACGGCAGCGTGGCGTTGGTCAGCGCGTAGGTGGAGGTGTTGGGCACGGAACCGGGCATGTTGCCGACGCAGTAGAAGACGGCGCCGTGCACCGGAAAGGTCGGCTGGTCGTGGGTGGTCGGGTGGGAGTCCTCGAAGCAGCCGCCCTGGTCGATCGCGATGTCGACGAGCACCGCGCCCGGCTTCATCCGGGCGACCAGTTCGTTGGAGACGAGCGTCGGAGCCTTGGCGCCCGGGATCAGCACCGCGCCGATGACCAGGTCCGCCTCGAGCACGGCCTGCTCGATCGCGTAGGAGGTCGACACCATCGTCTTCATACGGCCCTGGTAGATGGCGTCGATGTAGCGCAGCCTGTCGATGTTGACGTCGAGGATCGTGACATCCGCGCCCATGCCGACCGCGACCTGTGCGGCGTTGAAACCGGAGACGCCGCCGCCGATGACGACGATCTTGGCGGGGGGAACGCCGGGCACGCCTCCGGGCAGCACCCCCCGGCCTCCGTTGACTCGCATGAGGTTGTAGGCGCCGACCTGCGGGGCGAGGCGGCCCGCCACCTCCGACATCGGGGCGAGCAGCGGCAGCGTGCCGCCGGCCTGCACCGTCTCGTACGCGATGGCGGTGATCCCGGCCGACAGCAGCGCGTCCGTACACGGGCGGGAGGCCGCGAGGTGAAGGTAGGTGAACAGCACCTGGCCCTCGTGGAGCCGGTGATACTCCTCCGCCACCGGCTCCTTGACCTTGAGGACCAGTTCGGATTCGGCCCAGACACGGTCCGCGCTCTCCTCGAGCTCGGCTCCGGCGGCCAGGTACTCCTCGTCGGGAATGTGGGAGCCGAGTCCCGCGCCCTTCTGGACGCTGACGGAGTGACCCCTGCGGACCAACTCGTGGACGCCGGCGGGTGTCGCGGCGACCCTGTTCTCGTGGTTCTTGACCTCGGTTGGCACACCGATTTTCATGAAAGAGTCCTTTCATACGGTGCTCGGCAAAGTCCGCGCGCCGATAGGCGCAGCCGTACGAGGGTAACCGTCAGAGGCGAGCCCACGCCTCGGTGAGGACAGAACGGAGAATCGACTCGATCTCGTCGAACTCCTTGGGCCCGCAGATCAGCGGCGGAGCGAGCTGGACAACCGGGTCGCCGCGGTCGTCGGCCCGGCAGTAGAGCCCCGCGTCGTACAACGCCTTCGACAGGAAGCCGCGCAGTAGCCGCTCGGACTCCTCCTCGTTGAACGTCTGCTTGGTTGATTTGTCCTTGACCAGTTCGATTCCGTAGAAGTAGCCCGACCCGCGGACGTCGCCGACGATCGGCAGGTCGCGCAGCTTCTCCAGCGTGCCGCGGAAGACCGGCTCGTTGGCGGCCACGTGGCCGAGCAGGTCCTCACGCTCGAAGATGTCGAGGTTCGCCAGGGCCACGGCGGCGGACACCGGGTGACCGCCGAAGGTGTAGCCGTGTGCGAACATCGTCGTGCCGTGCCGGAACGGCTCGAATAGCCGCTCGGATGCGATCATGGCGCCGATCGGGGCATAGCCGCTGGTCAGCCCCTTGGCGCAGGTGATGATGTCCGGAACATAGTCGAACTTCTGCCCGCCGAACATCGTGCCGAGGCGGCCGAACGCGCAGATGACCTCGTCGGAGACGAGCAGCACGTCGTAGGTGTCGCAGATCTCGCGCAGCCGCTGGAAGTATCCGGGCGGCGGCGGGAAGCAGCCGCCGGAGTTCTGCACCGGCTCGACGAACACGGCGGCCACGGTGTCCGGGCCCTCCATCTCGATGGCCTTGCCGATCTGGTCGGCGGCCCAGCGGCCGAACGCCTCGGCGTCCTTGTCCAGGCCGTCGAAGCCGGAGATCTCGTCGGCCCGGTAGACGTTGGTGTTCGGCGCCTTGATCGCCCCGGGCACCAGCGGCTCGAAGTCCTGCTTCAGCCCGGGAATGCCGGTGATGGACAGCGCGCCCTGGGTCGTGCCGTGATAGGCGATGGAGCGGCTGACGACCTTCGTCTTCAGCGGCTTGCCGCGGAGCTTGAAGTACTGCTTGGCGAGCTTCCACGCCGACTCCACCGCCTCACCGCCGCCGGTGGTGAAGAAGACCCGGTTGAGGTCGCCGGGGGTGAGCCCGGCCAGCCGCTCGGCCAGCTCGACCGCCCTTGGGTGGGCGTAGGACCACAGCGGGAAGAACGCCAGCTCCTGGGCCTGCTTCGCGGCGGCCTCGGCGAGCTCAACGCGGCCGTGGCCGACCTGGACCACGAACAGTCCCGCCAGCCCGTCGAGGTAGCGCCTGCCGTTGATGTCGTAGACGTAGGCGCCCTCACCTCGGACGATCATCGGCACCTCGACCTCGTCGTAAGCGCCGTGACGAGTGAAGTGCATCCAGAGATTGTCCTGCGCGGCCTTGGGAACGCGGGTCATCGCAACCTTCCCTGATGTGATCGGTGCTCCCACCAGTCTGCCCGTCTCGACAAGGTTTTGCCAAGTGATTGCGTGGTGTCAATGTGGAAACACCTCGAAATTCGCGATGACGTCGGGCAGTAACAACGAAATCCGTCAAAGTCGATCTACTCTTGGCCGCCCGCGCGCCCACCCGCCCTCCCGACCGTTCCTCCGGTGTCTCCGCGGTGTGATCCAATGGGTTGGACCGGCAGCCAACCATGATCGACAACTCGCACCACCCGGAGAGACGCCGTGACACCTGAGGAGATCGAGGCCGCCGTCCAGGCGGGCATGCCGCAGACGATCGAGGACCTCGAAGGGCTCGCCGCCATTCCGTCCGTCGCCTTCCCCGGCCATCCGGAGGCGCCGGTCCACGAGGCGGCGGCATTCACCGAGCGGCTGCTGCGCGCGGCAGGCCTCCCGTACGTCCGGCAGATCCCGATCGAGGGCAGCTTCCCCGCCGTCTTCGCCGAGGCTCCCGCGCCGCCCGGGGCACCCACCGTGCTGCTCTACGCGCACTACGACGTGCAGCCCGCCGGCGATCCGGCGCTGTGGAAGACCCCGCCGTTCGAGCCGACCAGGGTCGACGGCGTGCTGTACGGCAGGGGCACCGCCGACGACAAGAGCGGCGTGATCACCCACGTGGCGGCGCTGCGCACCTTCCAGGGCCGATTCCCGGTCGGGGTCAAGGTCATCATCGAGGGCCAGGAGGAGTACGCCGGGGAGCGCCTCCAGCACTTCATCGAAGCCGATCCCGAGTTGGTTCGCGCGGACGCGATGGTCATCGCCGACGTGGGCAACCCGTACATCGGCGATCCCGCGCTGACGACGTCACTGCGCGGGATGGCCGCGTTCACGGTGGAGGTCCGTACGTTGGCGGAGGCCGTCCACAGCGGCGCCTTCGGCGGCGCCGCCCCGGACGCGCTCGCCGCGCTCATGCGCATGCTCACCGCGATGCACGACGAAGCCGGAGACGTGTGCGTGCCCGGACTGACCCGCGGCACGTTCTCCGGCCAGGGCTGCACCGAAGAGGAACTGCGCGCCACCGCGGGCGTCCTCGACGGGGTCTCGCTCGTCGGCACAGGCAGCGTGGCCGACCGCATCTGGGCGTCGTACGCCATCACCGTCACCGGGCTCGACGTGCCCGATGTGCATGGCGCGATCAACGCGGTCCAGGCTGTGGCGCGGGCCCGCGTCACGATCCGCATCCCCCCGTCCGGCGACGCGAAGACGGCACTCCAGGACGTGACCGACTTCCTCAGGAAGATCGCCCCGTGGGGCGTGCAGGTGTCGTTCAGCGACTTCGTCACGGGCGCCGGGTTCCGCGCGGGTGCCGGCGGCCGGGCGCGCGGCGCGATCAACCGTGCGATGGCTCACGCGTTCGGCCAGGCGCCGCGCGAGGTCGGCCAGGGCGGCTCGATTCCGCTGGTCGCCTCGCTCTCCCGGCTCTTCCCGGAGGCCGAGATCCTCCTCTACGGTGCCGAGGATGACCACGCCTCCATCCACGCGCCGAACGAGCGGGTGGTTCTGGACGAGCTGCGTCGCGTCATCACCGCCGAGGCCATCTTCCTGAGCGAGTACGCCCAGGGCTGAGGATGAGCTGAGCGGCGCCAACTGCTCCCGGCGACGGCCCGGATCTGATCATGACCTGATCGGCGGGCCGGGCCCGGCAGAGGCTTTTCCCGGCGTCCCGGAGTGAGACCCACTCCGGTAAACCAGAAAGGAACAGCGTGATGGAAGGTGCCCGTCCCGTGCGTGCCCCCCGGGGCACCACGCTCACCGCTCGCGGCTGGCAGACCGAGGCCCCGCTGCGGATGCTGATGAACAACCTCGACCCGGAGGTGGCCGAACGGCCGGACGACCTCGTGGTCTACGGCGGCACCGGCCGCGCGGCCCGCGACTGGTCGGCCTACGACGCGATGGTCCGCACACTGACCACGCTCAGGGACGACGAGACCATGCTCGTACAGTCCGGCAAGCCGGTCGGGGTGCTGCGCACCCACGAGTGGGCCCCCCGGGTCCTCATCGCCAACTCCAACCTCGTCGGCGACTGGGCGAACTGGCCGGAGTTCCGCCGTCTGGAGAAGCTCGGCCTCACGATGTACGGCCAGATGACCGCAGGTTCCTGGATCTACATCGGCACCCAGGGCATCCTGCAGGGCACCTACGAGACGTTCGCCGCGGTCGCGGCCAAGCGCTTCGGCGGCACCCTGGCCGGGACGCTGACCGTCACCGGCGGCTGCGGCGGCATGGGCGGCGCCCAGCCGCTGGCGGTGACCCTGAACGACGGCGTCTGCCTCGTCATCGACGTCGACGCCGACCGGCTGCGCCGCCGGGTCGAGCACCGTTACCTCGACGAGGTCGCCGACTCGCTCGACACCGCGATCGAGCGTTGCCTGGCCGCCAGGCGGGAGCGGCACGCCCTGTCCGTCGGCCTCGTCGGCAACTGCGCGACCGTGCTGCCCGATCTGCTCGCGCGCGGCGTCGAGGTCGACATCGTCACCGACCAGACGAGCGCCCACGACCCGCTGTCCTATCTCCCGGAGGGCGTCGACGTCGCGGACTGGCACGACTACGCGGCGAGCAAGCCGGAGGAGTTCACCGAGCGGGCGCGGGCGTCGATGGCCAGGCACGTCGAGGCGATGGTCGGTTTCCTGGACGCGGGCGCCGAGGTCTTCGACTACGGCAACTCCATCCGCGACGAGGCCCGACTCGGCGGTTTCGCCCGCGCCTTCGCCTTCCCCGGTTTCGTCCCCGCCTACATCCGGCCGCTCTTCTGCGAGGGCAAGGGCCCGTTCCGGTGGGCCGCCCTGTCGGGCGATCCCCGGGACATCCACGCCACGGACAAGGCGGTCAAGGAGCTCTTCCCGGACGACGACCACCTCCACCGGTGGATCGACGCCGCCGGCGAGCGCGTCGCCTTCCAGGGGCTGCCCGCCCGCATCTGCTGGCTGGGGTACGGCGAACGCGACCGGGCGGGCGTCCGATTCAACGACATGGTCGCCTCCGGCGAGCTGTCGGCCCCCGTCGTCATCGGACGCGACCACCTGGACTGCGGCAGCGTCGCCTCGCCGTACCGGGAGACCGAGGCGATGGCCGACGGGTCGGACGCGATCGCGGACTGGCCGCTGCTCAACGCCATGGTCAACACCGCGTCCGGCGCGACCTGGGTGTCGATCCATCACGGCGGCGGCGTCGGCATCGGGCGTTCGATCCACGCCGGGCAGGTCACCGTGGCCGACGGCACCGACCTGGCCAGGCAGAAGATCGAGCGGGTGCTGACCAACGACCCGGGCATGGGCGTCATCCGGCACGTCGACGCGCGCTACGACCTAGCCGACCAGGTCGCGGCCGAGCGCGGGGTACGCGTCCCGATGCGGGAGACCGACGCGTGACCGTGGAGAGCTTCGACGGCCTGTGGACGGCGATCGAGCCGGTGGGCCGGGACGGCCGCACCGGCGGCTACCGCCGTTTCGCCTGGACCGGTGAGGACGCGACGCTGCGCGAGTGGTTCGCCGGTGAGGCCGCCGCGCGGGGTCTCGACCTCGTCGTCGACCGGGCCGGCAACCAGTGGGCGTGGTGGGGCGACCCCGACTCCGCCGGGCCGGCCGGGGGCGTCGTGGTCGGGTCGCACCTCGACTCGGTGCCCGATGGCGGCGCCTACGACGGCCCGCTGGGCGTGGTGTCGGCGTTCGCCGCGCTGGACGCGCTGCGCGCCGGAGGGTTCGAGCCGGGCAGGCCGATCGGCGTGGTGAACTTCGTCGACGAGGAGGGCGCCCGTTTCGGGGTGGCCTGCGCCGGTTCCCGGATCATCACCGGCGCCCTGGACGCCGACCGGGCGCGCGGGCTGCGCGACGGAGACGGGATCGCGATGGCGGAGGCGATGGCGCGGGCGGGGCACGACCCGGCCGGGGTCGGCCCGGATCCGGAGACGCTGCGCCGGATCGGCGTCTTCGTGGAACTGCACGTGGAGCAGGGCCGGGGGCTGGTCGACCTCGGCCGCCCGGTCGCGGTCGCGTCGTCCATCTGGCCGCACGGCCGCTGGCGACTCGATCTGGCCGGCGAGGCCAACCACGCGGGGACCACCCGGCTGGCGGACCGCCGGGACCCGATGCTCGCGCTGGCGTCCGCCATCACCGCGGCGCGGGAGGCCGCCGCCGCGCGCGGCTGCGTGGCCACGATCGGCAAGGTGCGGGTCGAGCCGAACGGCGTCAACGCCATCCCCTCGGCCGTACGGGCCTGGCTGGACGCCCGGGGCCCGGACGAGCCCGACGTCCGTGCGGTGGTCGAGGAGGTCGCGCGGGCCGCTGCCGCGGGAGCGGCAGAGGAGTCGTTCACCGCCGAGACGATCTTCTCGGTGGAGTTGCGCGACCGGCTCGCCGCCCTCCTCGGAGACGCGCCGGCGCTCGGCACCGGTGCCGGCCACGACGCGGGCATCCTCGCCGCGGCCGGCGTCCCCACGGCGATGCTGTTCGTACGCAACCCGACCGGTGTCTCGCACTCGCCGGCCGAGCACGCCTCACGCGAGGACTGCCTGGCGGGGGTGGCCGCACTCGCCCGGGTCATCGAGGACCTGGCTGGAGGAGCCGGATGAGCGCGACACGCTGGCACGCGCCGTACGCGTGGCTGCCCGGCGGACTGGCCCGGGACGTCGCCTTCGAGATCGAGGACGGTCGGTTCACGGCCGTCAGCCCCGGCAGCGAGGCGGGCGCGGCGCGGCGCCTGCCGGGCGTCGTGCTGCCGGGACTCGCCAACGCCCACAGCCATGCCTTCCACCGGGCGCTGCGCGGCCGCACCCACGACCGCGGCGGCGACTTCTGGAGTTGGCGCGAGCGCATGTACGGCGTGGCGCGGCGGCTCGACCCGGACAGCTGTCTCGCCCTGGCCCGGGCGGCGTACGCGGAGATGGCGCTCGCGGGGATCACCTGCGTCGGGGAGTTCCACTACCTGCATCACGGCCCCGACGGCACGCCGTACGACGACCCGAACGCGATGGGCGAGGCGCTGCGGCAGGCGGCGGCCGAGGCGGGGATCCGGCTGACGCTGCTCGACACGATCTATCTCGCCGGCGGCCTGACGGCCGAGGGGCACGCGCCGCTGGACGGGCCGCAGCGGCGGTACGGCGACGGCGACGTCGCGGGCTGGGCCGACCGTGTGGCCGGGCTGAAGCCGTCGGCGGGCATGCGCGTCGGCGTCGCCGCGCACTCGGTGCGCGCGGTCCCCCGCGAGGCCCTGGCGGGGGTGGTCGAGACCGCGGCGGGACGGCCACTGCACATCCACCTGTCGGAGCAGCCTGCGGAGAACGCCGCGTGCGAGGTCTTCTACGGCCTCAGCCCCACCCGGCTGCTCGAAGCCGAGGGCCTGCTCGGCCCGTCGACGACCGCCGTGCACGCCACCCACCTGACGGAGGCGGACATCGCCACCCTCGGCCGCACCCGGACGACGGCCTGCCTGTGCCCGACGACCGAACGCGACCTCGCCGACGGCCTCGGCCCCGCCCGCGCGCTGCGGGACGCCGGGGCTCCGCTGTCGCTCGGCTCCGACCAGCACGCGGTCATCGACCTGCTGGAGGAGGCTCGCGCGCTGGAGACGCACGAGCGGCTGCGCACGCTGCGGCGCGGCCGCTTCACTCCTGAAGAGCTGCTCGGCGCGGCGACCGCCCACGACGGCCTCGGCTGGCCGGACGCGGGCCGTCTGGAGCCGGGCGCGCGGGCCGACCTCGTCGCCGTGCGGCTGGACACCCCGCGTACCGCCGGGGCCGCGCCGGATCAGATCATGTTCGCCGCGACCGCCGCGGACGTCGACACCGTGGTCGTCGACGGGCGGGTCGTCGTCTCCGAGGGCCGCCATGTCCTGGGTGACGTCGCGGCGCTGCTGACGGCGGCCATCGAACCGCTGTGGGAGACCGCATGACGTCCACCCTGCTCACCGGGATCGCCGAGCTCGTCACCAACGACCCGTCCGTCGGCGACGGCTCGCCCCTCGGCCTGTTCCGGGACGCCGCGCTGGTCGTCGAAGGCGGGCGCGTCGTGTGGGTCGGGCCCGCCGGCCGCGCCCCCGACGCCGACCGGCGGCGCGACCTGGGCGGACAGGCGGTCATCCCCGGCTTCGTCGACTCCCACGCCCACCTGGTCTTCGCCGGGGACCGGGCCGCCGAGTTCGCCGCCCGCATGGCGGGCACCCGGTATGACGGCGGCGGCATCGCCACCACGGTCGCCGCCACCCGGGCGGCAGACGACGCCGAGCTGCGAGAACTGCTCAGCGACCGGATCTCGGAGATGCGCGTCCAGGGCACCACCACCGTCGAGGTCAAGAGCGGGTACGGACTCACCGTCGCCGACGAGGTGCGGGCGCTGCGCCTGGCCGCGGAGGTCACGCCGGAGACGACCTATCTCGGGGCGCACGTCGTGCCGGCCGGGGTGGACCGGGACGACTACGTGCGGCTGGTGACCGGGGAGATGCTCAGGGCCTGTGCGCCGCACGCCCGCTGGATCGACGTCTTCTGCGAACCCGCGAGCCCGCACGCGTTCGACGGGGACGAGGCACGCGAGATCCTCACGGCCGGGCGGGACGCCGGGCTCGGCCCGCGGGTGCACGGCAACCAGCTGTCCGCCGGGCCGGGCGTGCGGCTCGCCGTCGAACTCGGCGCCGCGAGCGTCGACCACTGCACCCATCTGACCGACGCCGATGTGGCCGCCCTCGCCGACGGCGACACGGTCGCGACCCTGCTGCCCGGGGTCGAGTTCTCCACCCGGTCGCCCTATCCCGATGCCCGGCGGCTGATCGACGCGGGCGTGACGGTCGCGCTCGCCACCGACTGCAATCCCGGTTCCTGCTACAGCTCGTCGATGCCGCTGGTCGTGGCCCTCGCCGTACGGGAGATGCGGATGACCCCGGCGGAGGCGCTGTGGGCGGCCACGGCGGGCGGCGCCAGGGCGCTGCGCCGGGACGACATCGGGGTCATCGCACCCGGCCACCGGGCCGACCTCACGGTCCTGCAGGCGCCGACCTACCTGCACATTCCGTACCGGCCCGGCGTCCCCATCGCCCGGGCACTCGATGCCGACCCGCCCGATTGACCGGGGAGAGAACGCGGCTTCAGCCGAGATCGTCTCGGGTGGCCTCCTCGACCTCGCGCAGGCTCTGCCGGGTGAGCTCCAGTTCTGAGGTGAGGTCCTCGAGCGCCTTCATGCCGCCGTCCGCCTCCAACGAGGTGGCGGCCATCGTGGAGAGCTCTACCGCCCGGGCGACCAGGCCCTCCAGGCTGATCGCGCCGGACTCGAGCCGGGCCAGCAGCCGCTGCCGTGTGCCCGACACCCGGTCGTACACCTCCTGCTGGGCCGCCAGCGACGCGATCGACCGGTCGAGCTCACCGGCGACCTCCGCGCGGGCCGACCGCCGGGCGCGCGTGAGCCGTTCGCGCTCCTGGTGAAGGAACCGCGGATCGAAGCGGGCGAGCGCCGAGCCGGTGACCGTCGCCTGACCGGCCAGCCGGCGCAGCGTCGCCACCGTGTCGTCCACCTGGGGCCGCATCGCGGCGATCCGGTCGAGCAGGATCTGCCCGCGCATCGAGGCGGTCAGGTCGGCGAAGGTCCCGGTCGCCCGCTCGGCCCGCCGCAGCCACCCCTCCTCCGCGCTGCCTCTGGCGACCGGCAACTCCTCCCGTTCCTCCGTACGGCTCTCGCCTCCGGCCGACTGCCACGCGGAGGCGAACGCCTTGACGAGCCAGACGGCGACGCCGACGAAGGCCGCGCCGACCGGGTGCACGTTCACGGCCCAGGCCGCGCCTCCCGCGGTGGCGCCCAAGAGTAGCGCCCAGGGGTCGCGGAGTTCCTCACTGAAGCGGGACAAGTTGGGCTCCGGCTCAGAAGTTGGAGATCACTGCGGTGAACACCTGATCGATGCTTCCCGGCTTGCGTGAATCGTAGGCCGCCGCGTCCGTGGTCTGCGAGATCTTCCGGAGCACCCCCAGGTCGGCGTCGGCGCCGTACGCGATGGTGAACAGCCGGACCGTGTCCCGTCCGGCCTCCTTGTGCAGCTCGGCGAGCAGATCGTCCAGCGAGATCGAGTAGTTGTCCTCGTTCCTGCCGTCGGTGAGCAGGACCACCGCGTTGATGGCGTCGCCGCTCTGCCGCTTGAGCACGTGCTGATAGGACGCGAGCGCCGTGTCGTACAGGCCGGTGCCGCCGTTCGGGATGAGGCCGTTGATCCGGCTCTTCAGCCGGCTCTGGTTTCCCCGTCCCATCGGCACCAGTTCGCGGTAGTCCTTGTTGCCGTCCTGATTGAGGGAGAACATCCACAGTCCGACGCTGTCGTTGGGGCCGAACTGCGGCAGCGCGTTGACGGCCGCCTGCTTGGCCAGGTCGAGCTTGGTCTTGCCGGTGCCTGGCACCTCAGCGCCCATCGAGCCCGAGACGTCGAGGACCATCAGCACGTTGGCGGGCTTGCGCAGCTCGGCCCAGCTCTTCAGCACCCGGTCCAGCACGCCCGGCGCGGGCACGCTGAGCGTCGTCGCGGGTTCCTTGGGGTCGAGACCGTTGGCCTTGGTGATCAGCTTGCCCGGCTTTCCGTCGAAGGGACGGAAGGCGTACTCCGCGAACTTGTCCTGCTGGTCCGACGACTGCAGATATTTCAGGAAATCGGCCGCTACCGCCTTCTTGTCGGCGTCCGCCCAGGACAGCACGGCGTACGGATGATCCGAGAAGAGCGTGCCCTCCTTCGGATAGATGGCCACGAGCGGGACCTTCGGCTTGGCGCGCTTGCCGAGGGTCGCCGGGTCGCCCGTGGGGTTGCCCTGGTTGTAGTCCCATACCGACTTCTCCTCGACGGCCACCGCCGAGACGTACGACATCGCGGCGCCGGAGTCGTCGGCGTTCTGCAGGTTCGACAGGAACGTCAGCGTGGTGTCGCCGTAGTGGACGATCGACCGCTCGACGCCCTTCACGAAGTCACGCGTACGCGCTGCCGTCACGTCCTTGTCCGAAAGGTCTCCCGACAGGCCGGTGGCGGCGAAATAGGCGCCGACGGTCGCGTTGAGGCCGGAGGTGGAGAAGTTCGGATTGGTCTTGCCAAGACGGAACGCTCCCCACTCGGGGTGGTCGTACTTCGCCCACCCCTTCGGATCGTTGGCGAGCTCCAGCACGTCCGACCAGCCGATCTTCTTGGCCGGCCAGCCGAGCGCCTTGGCCATCGGCTCCGGCATCGCGATCACCAGCGGTGACTTGGCGATCGTCGGGTTCTCGGAGGAGACGAGGCCGGCCCGGTCGTCGCCCTCGACCCGCCGTTGGAGCAGGGTGATCCAGCCAGCGCTGGCGGGCGTCCACACGTCGGGTTTCGGCCCGTCCACCCGCTTGTCCCAGCCGCGGGCCAGGGACTGCATCGCCTCGCCGGACGCCTTGGAGTTGACGACCACGTCGACGCAGTGCCCGTCCACCTTCCGCCCGCTGTATCCCTTGGCCATCTTGCCGAGGAGCTCTGCCTTCTCGCTGGACGCCGCGATGGTCAGCGTCACGCCACCGTCGCCGCAGGCACGGCTCTTGGCGGCCTTGTCATCGCCGTCACCGCCCGCGCCGCCCCCACCGAAGAACATCTTCAGCCCCACGATGAGCGCGCCCGCGATGATGACCGCGACGATGAACGGGGCGAGGCTGCGGCGGCGCCTCTGCTGTTGTGGGGGGTACATCCGTCCTCCATGGCCAACCCGGGGAAGTGTCAGCACTTATCCCGACGAACGGCGACCCACGTTAGTTGCCGATCGTCACAGATGGCTAACCAGGGCCATACGCTTCAGCGGGTCAAGCGGTGAGGAGGCGGGCGAGTTCGGCGGGGCCGGCGTTGGCTCCGGTACAGATGACGGCGACTCTACGTCCGGCGAAGCGCTCTCGGCGGGCCAGCAGCGCCGCCAGGGCGGCCGCACCCGCGCCCTCGGCAAGGGTGTGCGCCTCGGTGAGCAGCATCCGCTGGGCTTGTACGATCTCGTCGTCTGAGACCAGCATGAAGTCGGCCAGGCCGTCCCGCATCACGGCCTGGGGCGTGGCGAAGGCGGACCCGGTGGCGAGGCCGTCCACGACCGTTTTCATGGGCCGGCTGACCAGCTCACCCAGACGCCACGAGTCGTGGGCGGCCGGGGCCTGGGCGGACTGGACTCCGATCACCTGGCATTTCGGCGCGAGCGCCCCCGCGACGAGGCAAGCCGCCGCCGCGCCGGTTCCGCTGCCGACCGGCACGAAGACCGCGTCGAGGTCGGGCCGCGCGGTGAGGACCTCGAAGTACAGCGTGCCCACCCCGGCGATGATGTCGGGCTCGTCGGCGGGACTGATCAACCTCGTCCCGGTACGGCCCGCCAGGGCACGGGCGTGCTCGGCGGCCTCGACCATGGTCGGTCCGGCGATCTCCACGGTGGCGCCGAGCGCCTCGACGGCGGCGACCTTGGCCGGGTTCGGGTTCTCCGGCATCACGATCGAGCACGCCACGCCGTACAGCCGGGCGGCGTACGCGATCGACTGGGCGTGATTGCCGGTCGAGTACGTCAGGACGCCGCGGGAGCGGTCCGCCATCCGCGCCAGCAGGTTGATCCCGCCGCGCACCTTGAACGCCCCGGTGGGCTGCACGTTCTCGTGCTTGACGAACACCTCGGCTCCGACGGCGGCGTCGAGCACGGGATAGGACCACATCGGGGTTTCCGGGAGGTGCGCGGCGACGATCCGCCGGGCCTCCAGCACGTCACGGAGATCGGTCATGCCGCCCAGCCTGACGGAGCCGCCTGTTATAAGTCCAACCGCCGTCGGCCTGACTCAGGAGCCTAGGGCGTCGACCGCGGCCTGGCAGAAGGCCTTGAGGTCGTCCGGCTTGCGGCTGCTGACCAGCGTGTTCGGGCCACCGGTACAGACCACGACCTCTTCGTCCACCCAGTCGGCGCCGGCGTTGCGCAGGTCGGTGGCCACGCTCGGCCATGAGGTCATCCGGCGGCCGCGGACGACATCGGCCTCGATAAGAGTCCACGGCCCGTGGCAGATGACCGCGACCGGCTTGCCCGCGTCGAAGAAGCCCTTGGCGAACCGCACGGCCGCCTCCTGCGTGCGCAGGCGGTCAGGGTTGGCGACTCCGCCGGGCAGCACCAGGCCGTCGAAGTCGTCGACGGACACCTGGTCGACGGTGCCGTCCACCGGGAACGTGTCGCCCTTGTCCAGGTGATGGAACGCCTGGATCTCCCCCGCCTTGGTCGAGATCAGGCGTGGCGTGCCTCCGGCCTGCTGGACGGCCTTCCACGGCTCGGTGAGCTCTACCTGCTCGGCGCCCTCCGGCGCGATCAGGAACGCGACTGTCTTTCCCTGGAGCATTTCTCCCCCTTCGCCATGTTCGTCATCCGCAGGCCGATTTCCCGGCAGGGGCTGATCTATGCGTGCGTATCAAGTCGCCTTACGGTCTGACACGACCGGCCTCTCGCTCCGCGTGCTGCCGCACTGACGGCAAGCCGGGCCGCCCACATGGAGCACACCGTGGCCGTCACCGCCCTGGCCGGACGGCTGCGCTCCTCCGCCCGAGCCCGGCGGCGGCTCGACGTCGGCAGCGGCGTGGTCTATCTCGGCCTCGGCGCCGTGGCCGCCTTCGCGAGCGAGGGCTCCAAGCGGCTCTGATCCCAGCCCTCACGTGGCGGCGGCGCGTAACCCGTCAGATGGTGCGGTCATGGCCCTCCCAGTAGGGGTCGCGGAGCTTGCGTTTGAGCAGCTTGCCGTTGGGCTCGCGGGGCATCTCCGCGATGAAGTCGATCGACTTCGGCCACTTCATCCGGGACAGCCTGCCCGCCAGCGAGTCGAGCAACTCCCTGGTGAGGTCGGGACCGGGTGACAGACCGTCGGCAGGCTCGACGACGGCCTTGATCTGCTCGCCCCACTCCTCGTCCGGGATCCCGAAGACGGCCACGTCGGCGACCTTGGGGTGGACCAGCAGCTCCTTTTCGATCTCGGCGGGATAGATGTTGGCCCCACCAGAGATAATCACGTCGGCCTTGCGGTCGCAGAGGAACAGGAAGTCGTCCTCGTCGAGATAGCCGATGTCGCCGACCGTGAAGAACCCTTCCAATCGGTTCGCCGCGGTCTTGGCGGGGTCGCCCTTGTACTCGAAGCCGGCGCCGGCCATCTTCATGTAGATCGTGCCGGGGGTGCCGACCGGCACCTCCTTGAGGTCGTCGTCGACGATGCGGAGCTCGGCGATCGGCCAGGCCTTGCCCACCGTACCGGGATGTTTCTTCCAGTCCTCGGGGGTCGCGATCGTGCCGCCACCCTCGGTGGCCGCGTAGTACTCGTAGATCACGTCGCCCCACCAGTCCAGCATCTGCCGCTTGACCGGCACCGGGCAGGGCGCGGCGGCGTGGATCACCCACCGCAGCGAGGACAGGTCGTAGCCCCGCCGGATCTCCTCCGGCAGCGCCAGCAGCCGCTTGAAGTGCGTGGGCACCAGGTGGGAGTTGGTCACCCGGTGGCGCTCGCACAGGCGCAGGGTCTCCTCGGGGTCCCACTGGTCCATGTAGACGAGTGTGTGGCCCATGTGCAGTGCCGTACCGCCGAACTGGGTGACGGCGGTGTGGTAGCTCGGCGAGGTGACCAGGTGGACGTTCGGCCGCCCGGTGGTGATCCCGAAGAAACCGAGCAGGAAGGTCATCAGCTCGGCCGAGTCGTCGGGATCGAGTCCGTTGAGCGGGCGCCGTACCCCCTTCGGGCGGCCGGTCGTGCCGGAGGTGTAGTGCATGGTCGCCCCGGCCGTACGCTCCTCCGGGAGCGTGTCCGGCATGCCGTCGACCAGGTCGGTCACCGGCCGGGCCCCCACCACTTCACCGAAGGCGTAGCAGCGGTCGGCGACGCCCGCCGCCGTGGCCCCGACCATCCCCGCCTCGGCGTACCGCTCGTGCGGGAAGAACGCCTTCGCCTCGCTGTCGGCGAGGATGTAGCCGATCTCGGGTCCGGTGAGGTGCCAGTTGATCGGTGTGTAATACCACCCCGCCTGCAGAGCGGCCAGATAGAGGGTGAGACCGTCCACGCCGTTCGGCGTCAGCCCGCAGATGCCGTCGCCGGGCCGGAGTCCCAGCCCGCGCAGCCCGCGCACCAGCCGGTTCGCCCGGGCGAGCAGCTCGCCGGCGGGGTATCCCGTGCCATCGGGGTCGACCGCGGCGATCCAGTCCGGATCGGCCTGCGCCAACCTCCAGAAACCGAGTGAGCCCATCCGCAGCTCCCTTGGTGCGGTCCCGCCCGGGCCGCCCGGTGCCGGAACGAGCCGGTTCAGCCCGTGAAGCACGCGAGTGGAACACGGGCGAGACGCCGACAGGTTCTGGCAATGCGAAGCGACACGGACGAGAATCGGTTCTAGTTCTTGCGGGCAGACTAACCCGGGAAACAGCACGTAACAAGAACCGGTCCACGCGTGGAGGGAAGCCAGTGGAGCTCCTGCCGATCAGCACCCCGCACTGCCGGATCGAGCGCGACGACCACCTTGTGATCGTCACGATGGACCGGCCCGAAGCCCGCAACGCGCTCTCGACGCCGTCTCGAGCTCTTCAGGGTGAAGTCGAGTGCGCCGAGCACCCCATGTCGCCGGCGCGGCTGACCGCGGCGACGACATTCCGGCAGGGGCTGAACGCGACGATCGGAAACTCGATACCGAACATGTCGGTGACACGTGTCCGCATGTCCCGAACGCAGGTCCGCCCCCGTCATGCTGCAACGCGTTCCATTTCCATCGCGGAAGGCGTGGAGAGAGGTCGATCCGGAAACACGTTCCAGCGAGGAGCGGCCCGCCGGGTCACCGGGTTTTCGCGATTCCCGCCAAATTGATCACAAGATCGTATAGGATTGAGCGGATGGTGCGATAATGGTGTCGTCTGCCCTCACTACCTTAAGTCAGTGTTAATGACAAGTCGGGTATTGCGGGCATACCACAGGAGTCGTACCTTCCCGGTATGGATCTGGAGCTCCGCCATCTCAGAATCGTGCGCGAGGTCGCCGACGCCGGCAGCGTCACCAAGGCGGCCACCCGTCTCGGTCTGGCTCAGCCTTCGCTCACCGCACAGCTCAAGCGCATCGAGCGCTCTCTCGGGGGTCCCCTTTTCGAACGCGACCGTAACGGCGCCCGTCCCACACCACTCGGGGAAATGGTCCTGGCCCGGGCCCGCGTCCTGCTCCCCGCCGTACGCGAACTTCAAGAAGACGCGGTACGGTTCGCCAACACCTCCGAGCAGATCCCCGGCTACCGCCTCGGCGCCACCAACGGGTCAATCCTCGGCGGGCTGGTCGAGCGCCTCACCGCCGACAATCCGGGGTCGCCGGTGACGACCCGCACCTCATGGTCGGCGCGCGAGCTGACGACGATGGTGACAGCGGGTCTACTCGACTTCGCACTGGTCGGAACGTGCGGCGACAGCCCACCGCCGCCATCGGACACGATGAGCTGGAGCGTCGTCGCCACCGACCCGGTCTTCGTCCTGCTCGCCGAGAATCACCCGCTCGCCGGCGAGAACGAGCTGGAGTTGTCGCAGCTCGCGGACGAGCAATGGGCCGCCGTACCCGGGGAGGGCTGCTTCTCCGACTGCTTCGTCGTCGCCTGCGCCCGTGCGGGATTCGTACCGAAGTCGATCTACGAGAGCGACGTCGCGACCTGCCTGCACCTGGTCGGAGTCGGCAATTCCGTGCTGCTCTGCCAGGCGACGTTCCAGCTCACGGCCGGGCTGGTGATGATGCCGCTGGCCGGGGCTCCGCTGCGCTGGCGGCACCTGCTCGGCTGGCACTACGACTCGATCGCCGCGCGGGTGGCGCCTTCGGTCGCCGCCCATGCCAGGGCCGCGCACGCGAACGCGGTGTCCCGCAGCCGCCGCTACGCCGACTGGTTGATCAACAATCCCCACTTCGGCACGGTCCCCTGACAACCGCACCCCACCCCCCTGCCGTGATCTTGCGAACACTCGCACGAATACACCGTGAGCAGGCAATCCCTGTTTCATGATCTTGCAGTTTCTCGCAGACCTACCCACTGAACAGCGTAAACGACGTTGGTGATCTTGCACTTTCAAGTGCAAGACCACCAAGCGAATAAGCGCAGGTCAGGCGACTTGCCTGCGAGAAACTGCAAGATCACGAAAGGGATATGAGCAGGTCAGGAGGCTACCGTGCGAGCATTTGCAAGATCACGGAGAGGGTGGGGGGGTTGCGGCGGAGAATCAAGGTGGGGGGATCAAGGTGGGGGGTCGTGGGTTCCATAGTTCAGAGCGATTCCATAGCACAGGGCTATTGATGAAATGGTAGGTCCCCGAAATTTGACCCTCCGCTAGCTTGTCGGTCAAGCCCCCCTGTCAACAAGGAGAACAACATGCCCGACAGGCGCAGGTTCCCTCGGCACGCGGTTACCGCCGGCTGTGCCGTGGCCGTCAGTGCGATCACTCTGATGGCCGGTCCCGCGTCCGCGGCCCCCAACCCGGGTGCCGTTGCCTCCGACCAGCACGCAGCCCAGTCCGCCGTCTCCGTGACCAAGCCCCCGCCCGCGATGCTCGAGGCGATGCAGCGCGACCTCGGACTCAGCGAGAGCCAGGCCCAGGCCCGTCTGGCCAACGAAGCCCGCGCGATGGCCACCGACGAGAAGGTCCGTACCAACCTCGGCGACGCCTTCGCCGGGTCGTGGGTCACCGGGCCGACATCCGACGTCCTGATCGTCGCGACCAACGACGCCTCCAAGGCCGGCGCGATCCTCGCCGCAGGCGCGCAGCCCCAGATCGTCGGCCGGTCGCTGGGCACGCTCACCACCGCCAAGGAAGCGCTCGACAGGGTCGGCGACGTGCCTGCTTCGACCCCCGTCTGGTATGTCGACGTCAAGAGCAACAGCGTCGTCGTGCTCTCCTCCAACCAGGCCGAAGCCGAGGCGTTCATCGCCGCCAGCGGGGCCGACACGTCGCTGGTGCGGGTGGAGCAGTCCGCCGAGCAGCCGCAGACCTTCTACGATCTGCGCGGCGGCGATGCCTACTACATCAACAACTCGTCTCGCTGCTCCATCGGCTTCTCGGTACGGCGCGGCAGCACCAACGGATTCGTCACCGCCGGCCACTGCGGCCGCGCCGGCAACACCACAACCGGCTACAACCAGGTCTCCCAGGGCACTTTCCAGGGCTCGGCCTTCCCCGGCAGCGACTACGCGTGGGTCGCGGTGAACAGCAACTGGACGCCCAGGCCGTACGTCAAGGGCAGCGGCGGCGCCAACGTCACCGTCAAGGGCTCGAACGTGGCCCCCGTGGGCTCCTCGGTCTGCCGGTCGGGCTCGACGACCGGCTGGCACTGCGGCTCCGTCCAGCAACTCAACACGAGCGTCTCCTACTCCCAGGGCACCGTCAGAGGGGTGACGCGTACCAACGTGTGCGCCGAGCCCGGTGACTCCGGCGGCTCGTTCATCTCAGGCAGCCAGGCGCAGGGCATGACCTCCGGCGGCAGCGGCAACTGCAGGACCGGCGGCACGACCTACTTCCAGCCGGTCAGGCCGGCGCTGTCCGCCTTCGGACTCACCCTCGTCACCGGCTGATGAGGTAATCCTCGCGACAGCGGAATCTCCGGCGCCGCCGCTCCCATCACCCCCCAATGGGCGCGGCGGCGCCCCTCTCAGCGGGGCAGACGGCGCCAGATGGCCCTGGGCAGGATCCGCATCAGGGCGAAGACCGGCCCGAGCCGGGCCGGCACCCACACCGTACGCCGCCTCGACCTGAGCGCGTCGATCACGGCGTCGGCGACGGCGTCCACGGTCACCGACATCGGAGCGGGAGTCATCCCCCAGGTCATCCTGCCGATCACGAATCACGGGCGGACGACCACGACCCGGGCACCCGACCCGTGGAGGGAGTCGGCCAGCCCCTGCGCGAAGCCGTCCAGGCCCGCCTTGGCCGAGCCGTACACGAAGTTCGCCTTGCGCACCCGCACGCCGGCCACTGACGACAGGACTATGAGCGTGCCGTGGCCCTGCTCGCGCAGCGACCGCGCAGCGGCCAGGCCTGCCGAGACGTGGCCGCCGAAGTTGACCGCCATGTCGCGCGCGACCGCCACCGGGTCCTCGTCGTAGACCGTCTGGCTGCCGAGCACGCCGAAGGCCGGGATCACCACATCCCTCGATCAAAGCAGGCGCAGCCGCCGGGCCAGGTCGGAGGCGAACAGCCCGTCGGGGTCGGCCCGCCGCCGGATCTCCCGCCACTCGCCAAGCCGCGGATAGGTGGCGGACATCATCGCGGCGGACATGCGGGAGTCCTTGGCAAGATAGATCCGTCCCCCGGCGGCCGCGACCCACTCGTCCAGCTCGGTCAGCATCCCGGCCAGGCCGGACTGGGCGGCCGGGATGTCCAGGGCCAGCGTCCACCCGGGCATGGGGAACGACAGCATCGCCGGAGTGCCCCGCCCGAACCGCTTCAGCACGGTCAGGAACGACACCACCCCCGCGCCCGACAGCCTCGCCACCACCCGTCGCAGGGTGTCCTCGGCCCCGAACGGCACGGCGAACTGGTACTACACGAAGCCGCGTGAGCCGTACATCCGGTTCCATCCGGCGACCCCGTCGAGGGGATGGAAGAAGGGCGCGATGCCCTGGATCAGCCGTTTGCCGAAGGCGGGCGCCGCCTTGCCGTACCAGGCGGCGTTGAACGCCCTGACGGTCGCACGGTTGAGCAGCCCGCCGGGCGCCCACGGTGGCGCGGCGAGGCGGGGGCGCGGGCCGAAGGCGAGCCGGTCGCGGCGCATCCGAGCGGGCAGGTCCGCCGGCGCGGCGTGGTCACCGCGGGTGGGCACACTCTGCCCATCCGACGGCCCCCGGCCAGCAGGTCGATCCAGGCGACGGTGTAACGGTAGCGGTGATCGGTCTCGGCCATCGTCTCCAGGGTCTGGTCGAGATCGCGCGTCCGCTCGACGTCCACCACCATCCGGGAGGTCTCGACGGGGACGCACCGGAAGGTCGCCTCGAGGATGACGCCGGTGAGCCCCATACCGCCCACTGTGGCCCAGAAGAGCTCGTCGCCCGGGGTGAGCTCCTGGATCATCCCATCGGCGGTCAGCAGGCGCAGCGACCGGACGTGCGCACCGAAAGAGGAGTCCACGTGATGGTTCTTGCCGTGGACGTCGGCGGCGACGGCTCCGCCGACCGTGACATATCGGGTGCCCGGCGTCACCGGGACGAACCAGCCTTTCGGCACCAGATCGTGCAGGCTGACCCCGGCCGAGGCGGTGACCAGGCCAGTGGGACCGAGCCGCCACGACGGTCCTGTCACCGCCCGTCGCGCAGCCACGCGCTCAGTGATGACGGGTCTGCGGACCGCGCAGGAAGGGGACGATTCCGGCGACCACCATGATTCCGAGGATAGGCGAGACCAACGGGATCGCGGTCCCGGCCAACGTGATCGGGTTCACGTCGTCCCGGGCCGTCCTGTCGAGCCGTTGACGGTTTCCTCTCCCACGAAGGTCGCGTCAACTGCCCGGGGTCACCTGCCCGGTTCGGGGTCGCGTGGCAGGCCGAGCATGCGCTCGCCGATGATGTTGAGCTGCACCTCGGTCGTGCCACCGTAGATCGTCATGGCACGGGTGGCCAGGACGGCACGGTTCCAGTAGCCGGCGTCGCCGAGCTTCCAGTCCGCCGCGGTGACCGCCGCCGCGCCGAGCAGGCTCACCGCCGTCTCGGACACGTGCTGAGCGTGCGAGGTGGACAGCAGCTTGCGCACCGACGCGTCGGCGCCCGGCTCGGACCCGGCGAGTTGGCGCAGCGTCACCCGGAGCGACAGCGCGTTGATCGAGTGTCCCTCGCAGACGACGCGCGCGACCTCCTGCCGCTCGGCCTGGGTCAGTTCCCGGCCGAGCCTGCCCGCGAGGGCCAGCAGGTCGGGCACCGAGGAGCCGGTGCCCCCCGAGCCCGACGACAGCGACACCCGCTCGTTGGACAGCGTGTTGCGCGCGACTCGCCAGCCCTCGTTCACCTCGCCGACGACCAGTTCGTCGGGCACGAACACGTCGTCGAGGAAGACCTCGTTGAACAGGTTCTCCCCGGTCATCTCGATGAGCGGACGCACGGTTACGCCCGGTGCCTTCATGTCGACGAGGAAATAGGTGATGCCGTCATGCTTGGGCTTGGCCGGGTCGCTGCGGGCGATGCAGATCGCCCATTCGGCGACGTGCGCCAGCGAAGTCCAGATCTTCTGGCCGTTGAGCTTCCAGCCGCCCTCGACCTTCTCGGCCTTCATCTGCAGCGAGGCGAGATCGGACCCGGCACCCGGCTCGGAGAAGAGCTGGCACCAGATCATCTCGCCGCTGAGCGTGGGCGGCAGGAAGCGCTCCTGTTGCTCCGGCGTGCCGTACGAGACGAGGGACGGCACCACCCACGCACCGATGACCATCTGCGGCGGCTTGATCTTGGCGGCCCTGACTTCCTGGTGGATCAGCACCTGCTCCAGCGGGCTCGCGTCGCGACCCCACGGCGGGGGCAGGTGCGGCATGACGAATCCGGCCTTCGCCAGCGCCCGCTTCTGCTCCGCGGCTTCCAGCACGGCGATCTCGGCGAGTTCGGCGCGGATCGCGGCCCGCATCGGCTCGGCGTCCTCGGGTAGTTCGATCTCCATCTCGCGGCTGACGCCGTTCAGCGCCGGCGCGGCGACCCTGTCCGCCCACTCGGCCGACGGACCGAGCAGCGCCCGGATCGTGAGCGCACGCCGGTAGTACAGGTGCGCGTCGTGCTCGTACGTGTAACCGATGCCACCGAACGTCTGGATCGCGTCCTTCGCGCACTGCACGGCGGCGTCCGGCGCCATCACCCCGGCGATCGCGGCGGCGTAGGCCCGTTCGTCGCCGGTCGCCCTGGCGGCGTCCCAGACCGTGGCCCGGGCCTGCTCCAGCGCGACGAGCATCCGTGACAGTTTGTGCTTGATGCCCTGGAACTGCCCGATGGGACGGCCGAACTGCACGCGGACCTTGGCGTAGTCGGCGGCCGCCGCCACGCACCACGCCGCGACGCCGGCCGCGTCGGCCCCCAGGATGATCGCCGCGAGGTTCCCGACCTCGGTTTCGGTCAGGCCGTCGAGCACGCGTTCCGCCGGTACGGCCACCGCCGCCACCTCGATCCTGGCCACGCCCCGAGTCAGGTCGAGCGGCTTGACCGGCGTGATCGCGGCATGGGCGGCGTCGACGGCCACCCACTCCTGTCCGCGGTCCGTCGACACCGGCAGGACCAGCACGTCGGCGAGGGCGCCGCCGAGAACGGGCTCGGCTACGCCGCTGATCGTCAGCACACCTCCCTCGCGGACGCCCGAGATCGAGCCGGTCAGCGCGAGAGCGCCGGTCAGCGTGCCGTCGGCCAGCCCCGGCAGCAGCTCCGCCTGTGCCTTGCCGTTCGAGGCGAAGATCGCCGCGCTCGCGAGCACAGTGGGGACGTACGACCCCGGCGCGACGCGTTCGGCCAGCGCCTCGACCACGACAGCGGTCTCCAGCAGGCCATATCCCGAGCCGCCGTGCTCCTCGGGGACGTGCAGGCCGAGCAGGCCCTGGTCGGCGAGCCCCCTCCAGTAAGCGGGTCGCGTCCCGGCGTCGGAGTCTGTGTCGGAGTCCGAGCCGGAGTCTGTCCGGGAGGCCGTCGACCCGGCGACGACGCTCCTCACCACATCCATGGGGATGTTGCGCTCAGCCCACCCGCTCACCGACGCGCGGAGCGCCGCGTGCTCCTCGCTCAGCCCGATCGCCATGTGTCCTCCGCTCCAGAAGCCTAGTAGAACCATATTCTAGAGCGATGTTCGTTGGCTAGATCGGATTAGATCTGACCAAAGCAGGCCTACCACCCTTATCGTCGTCGCCTTCCCGGCTCGGATTCATGACAGACGTCCGGCTTCGGAATCGGGACCGCCAAACGCTCGCGGACACTCCGGTAGCCTCCGCCGTTTTGGGTAGACAACCCGCTATGGAGCTCTCACGGAAGGTCACCCGAACGGCGGCGGCACTGGCACTGGCCACGCTCACCGCATGCGGGGGCGGCGGCGTGGCGACCGGCGGTCCGGCGGCACAGCAGCCCGCGCCGGCGGCGACGGCTCCCCCCGCCTCGACCCCCGAGCCGACGAATCCGTCGAATCCGACGGCCCTGGAGTCGGTCTACGAGAGCGTGATCAAGAAAGTGCTCCCGTCGACCGTCCAGATCACCACGGGCCGGTCCCTGGGCTCCGGGATCATATATGACACTCAGGGTCATATCGTGACGAATGCCCACGTGGTGGGAGATTCACAGGAGTTCGACGTCACGCTCGCGACCGGTGGCAAGCCCCGGAAGGCGAAGCTCGTCAACACCTTCCCCGCCGGGGACCTGGCGGTGATAAAGGTCGACGACACCCGGGGCCTGACCCCGGCGTCCTTCGGCCGGTCGGCCGACCTCCGCGTCGGGCAGATCGTGCTCGCGATGGGCAACCCGCTCGGCTTCTCCGGCAGCGTCACGCAGGGCATCGTGTCGGCACTGGGCCGTACCGTCTCAGGTGAGAGCCACGAGGGCAGGCCCGGAGCGACCATCTCCAACGCCGTCCAGACCTCTGCCCCGATCAACCCGGGCAACAGTGGCGGAGCCCTCGTCGACCTGTCCGGAAGGGTCATCGGCATCCCGACGCTCGCGGCCGTCGACCCCCAACTCGGCGCGGCGCCGGGCATCGGCTTCGCCATTCCCAGCGACACGGCCACCGACGTGGCCAACCAGATCATCAAGAACGGCCGGGTCGTCAACAGCCACCGTGCGGCGCTGGGAGTCCGTGTGGGCACGGCGGTCGACGCCCAGGGCAACCCCATCGGCGTCGTCGTCGGCTCGGTTACCCCGGGCAGCGGCGCCGAGAAGGCGGGCATCGTGCCCGGCGACGTGATCCGGAGCATCAACGACAAGCCGACTGCGACGGCCAACGCGCTGTCCCAGCTGCTGGCCTCGTTGAAGCCGGGCGACAAGGTGACGGTCAAGCTGCTCCACCCCGACGGCGGCACCGCCACAGCCGACGTCATCCTCGGCGAGCTGCCCACCGCCCAGTAGCCGCCTCCATCTCAGGTGATCCCACTGATTCCGTGCAAGGTGCACCGATCTTGACAAGTTGATGTGAGATAACCGGATTTCGACTGGTGGGTGGTCGGGGCCGCTTGCTACGGTCACGGCGTGATCTCCCCCGAACTCACGCGGTTCATCGCCGGACTGCCGAAGGCCGAGTTGCACATCCACCACGTCGGCGCCGCGTCGCCCCGGATCGTCGCCGAGCTCGCGGCCCGCCACGAGGGGACGACATCCGTGCCGGCTGACCCCGCCCTGCTGGGGTCGTTTTACGACTTCCGGGACTTCGACCACTTCATAGCGGTCTACCAGGCCGTCATGGACCTGATCAGGAAGCCTGACGACCTGTGGTCGCTGATCCACGGTGTCGGCCGTGACATGGCCGAGCAGCGGATCCGGTACGCCGAGCTGACCGTCACACCCCAGCCCCACCTCGCCAGGGGCTTCGCCCCCGAGGAGTTCTGCGAGATCATCGAAGACGCCCGGAGGCGGGTCGAGGCCGACTTCGGCACCGTGCTGCGCTGGTGCTTCGACATTCCGAGCCCCGCCGCCGCCGACCAGACCCTGGCGGTGGCGCTCGACCAGCGTCCCGAGGGGCTGGTGAGCTTCGGGCTGGGCGGCCCCGAGGCCGGGGTGCCCCGCAGCCGGTTCGCCCCGCATTTCGCCGCCGCCCGTGCCGCCGGGCTGCACTCGGTTCCGCATGCCGGGGAGGTCACGGACGCCCGGATGGTCTGGGAGGCCGTACGGGATCTCGGCGCCGAGCGGATCGCCCACGGCATCCGAAGCGTTGAGGACCCCACCCTGCTCGAATACCTGGCCGCCAATGAGATCACGCTCGAGGTTTGCCCCACGTCCAATATCAGCACCGGGGCGGTCCCGAGCCTGGCCGATCACCCACTGCCCGAACTGGTCAAGGCCGGGGTGCCCGTCACGATCAACACGGACGATCCGCCGATGTTCGGGACCACGCTCAACCAGGAGTACGCGGTAGCCACCGAACTGCTCTCCCTCGACGCCGACGGCGTCGCGGACCTGGCGCGGTCGGCTGTCCGCGCATCCTTCCTCAGCCCAGAGGGAAAGCTGTCTCTCCTCGCCGAAATCGACGCCTACGCCGCTGAACAAACCCCAGCCCTACCAACCAGCGGCCCGTTACGGCACACTCGTGGCAAAGTTGGAGCATGAGGAGTTCTAAGCCTGATCGTTCCGACCAAATCCCCCAGCGTGAACGGCGGCGAGTCATCTCCAGATCCGAGTTCGCCGCCGGCTCCCGTGGCTTGCCGCTCCTGGATGACCGGGGCTACCGCGCCGACATGGACCTCTACGTCAACGATGACCTTTATGATCCCTACGGCCGTGTCCTGAGCCGCCCCACATGCGGCAAGTCTCGGCCTGCCTGCTTCTCACCCTGATTGAGGCGTTCGCCCAGGCTCTGGCGTCGGACGGCCATCAGAACTCATCGGCGCCGGTCACCTGGGCGATGGGAAAGATGTGCCGGGATGCGGCGCAGATGGTCTCCAGGGCGTGGATCGGAACGTCCTCGATCGAACGACTGATCCGTAGGATCTCCACGACCCATTCGCCGTCTTCGAGTTCCAGGGTGTCGGGCTCCGACCCGACGGGCGGCCGGGCGATCAGTCGCTCTTCCGCCCACCCGAAGCGGTGGCCCAGCGCCTCGATGCCCGCCTGCAGGCTCGGCTTGACGAAGTCCGGCTCGGCCAGCGGTGTGCCGCCGAACAGGTCGAGCCGCAGGTAGCTCGTGGCGATCCGCACTGGAACGTCGTTCGCGAGGAGCAACTTACGCCGTGCCAGGACGTCCGTACCGGGCTCGATCCGCAGCGCCTCCGCGACGTACGGCCCGGCGGGTTCCGGGCCCACGTGCAGCATCCGCCGGTCGGCGCGGACGCCCTGCCGCTCGGCCTCGGTCATGAACAACGACGCCGATCCCCGCACGGCCGGCTCGGTCGGCAGCGCCCGCCGTACGATCACGCGCCTGTCCGGTTCCGCCGCCCGAGCCGGCCCCTCTCCGAAGTTCACCACCCGCCGACTCTAGCCATGATCAGGGACGACTCGGCCACTCCAGCTCACTCGGGGTCGTGATTTGACATCAAGTCCACTTCATGTAGTCGACTCTATTCGAACCTCGCTCGATGAAGATGAGAAGGAGTCGACACGTGATCACGGTGGATATGTGGGCGGATGTGCGTTGCCCGTGGTGCTGGGTCGGCCTGCGACGCCTGCGCAGGGCCATCGCACATGTCGGGCAGGACGTACGGGTGCGTCACCGCAGTTTTCACCCAATGAGCCGAGTGGAGAGCGGCCACGGACGCGGAGAGACGAACAGAACGGCCCGGTGACCGCCCCCGATCGGGAACCACAGGAGAATCGTCTGTGGACTGCCCGTACCTGGCCGTTCATCGTGGCCATCTTGGCGTTGGAGACGTTCATCGCGTTCGAAGCCTTCGCGGTCACCACCGTGCTGCCGGTAACGATGTCGAGTTTGAACGGACCGGAGTGGTACTCCCTGTCCTATGCGGCCACGATCACGACGGCACTCGTCGGCATGATCGTGGGCGGCAACTGGACCGACCGAAGCGGGACCCGCGTTCCACTCGTATTCGGCGGGACGCTCTTCGTGCTCGGGATCGCACTGTGCGCGCTGGCGCCGAACGCCGCCGTCTTCATCCTGGGGCGATTGCTCCAGGGCGTGGGCGGCGGAATCGACGCCGTGGTGCTCTACGTGCTCATCGCGCAGCGCATCCCAGCCGGGCCGCGCGCCAAGATGTTCGGACTGCTCACCGCCGCTTGGCTCCTGCCATCCATGATCGGCCCAGTGCTGGCGGGTTTGCTCACCGAACTCGTCAGTTGGCGAACGGTGTTCGGCTTCATCCTGGCCGGCGCTGCCGTCTCCCTGGTCGGGTTGCTGACCGTCACTCGCGGCTTCACGTCCCGATCGCAGAGCACCCCGAGTGCACCCGCGCTGTTCGGCCGGCAGGGTGTCATCGCGCTGGTCGCCGCGGGGCTCCTCCTCATCCTGCACCTCAGCGGACAACTTCCGCTCCAGCAGTCCATGATCGCTATATCGCTCGCTCTCGTGGGACTCGCCCTGACGGCCGGCAGGCTCCTGCCTCCCGGAACCCTGCGGCTGCGCGGCGTGGCTCAACGCCTTGTCGCGCTCCGAGCCGCCCTTGGCGCGACGGTCACGGCAACCGACGTCTACCTGACCCTCTACCTCCAATCCGAGCGCGGCTTCCCACCCACGACAGCAGGAGTCGTCATCGCGATCGGAGCAGCCGGTTGGGCGGGCGGCGCATGGCTACAGGGCCGGTTCAGCGACGCGCTCGACAGTCACCGTCGACTCATCACGACCGCCGCGCTGTTGGTGGCGTCCGGTCCAGCCTGCGTCGCGCTCTACATCCTGGACGTGACACCACTCTGGCTCGTCGTCGCGGCCTGCGTCACCATGGGTCTCGGGATGGGCATCGCCTATCCGAGAATCGCCACCGCGACACTGGCCATCGTGGACGAGAGCGAGCACGGCAAATACAGTTCCGCACTACAGGCAGGCGAGAGCATGTCCATCGCCGCGCTGCTGGCCGTCTCCGCGGCGCTGCTCACGGCCGTCTCGGGCGTTGGTGGCTTCACGTTGGTCTACGTGCTTCTGGTCGCCGGATCGGCGCTCGCGATCCTCATCGCATCGGCTCAGCGCCGCGATCAGTCGGAGTGGGGCAGGCGCCGCGACTGGGCAAAGGCTGGTGGGAGGGGCACCAGCCCCCTGTGACGGCCTCCAGTTCGGCAGGCGACCCAGGTCGAACCTGTCAAATCGCCAGGACATCCCGGCTGTTTGACAGCGGACGCGTGGGCAGACGAAAAAGCCCCCGCCCGGATGGGGCGGGGGCTTGCGACGTGGAGGTGGCGGGAATCGAACCCGCGTCCTTCAACACCAAGACAGGGCTTCTCCGGGTGCAGCCTGTTGCGATTTTCTCGGCCCCGGTGATCTCACAGGCGAGTCGCCGACGGGCCCAGTCACTGTTTGGTTTCCCGAACGACCCCGTGACCGGGTCGAGCGGTTGAGCCTCCTAGCGATGTCAGATCCGGGCCGGAGGCGGTCCCGGGCTGACAGAGGTCACTCGCTGGTTAGGCAGCGAGAGCCAGGGAACCCTGGCTAGCCTCAGTGCGCGTGTTATTGGCACTTATTTTTTCGCGGTCACAGTGTTAACGGGGTTATGTCCGCAGTCCCCGACCCGCTTCCCCTGACTTGCAATGCCGAAGTCGAAACCGGTCACCCCCTGGAAAGGGCAACTGTGAAAATCGTCGCCTCTTGAGTTGTCAAACCCGTCTCCCCGGCGGCCGATCCCTTGATGGGCCGGTCACCTGCCGGATCCGGGCGTCTTCAGTCTAGCTATGACAACGCCCCGGGCGCGAGCCGGATTCCCGCCCGGAGAGGTCAAATGTCCACCGCATGACGAAGCCCCCGGAACGTGGCGTGACGCACACGTCCCGGGGGCCGACCGGCAGGGTCGAGCCGGTCCGGACGGCAGGGCTCCCCCCGAGATGGAGCCCTGGTCTCATCACGGCGACTGAGCCCGCAACCCCCCAAGCGGTGCCCAGTCACCTAGAAAGACGCCGAGGAGGCCCCCGATGGTTGCTCGCCGGCCGAGAATTTTTCAGCGGTCGTCCGGCAGGCCCCTGAAGAACGCCCCGGCGATCGCGGAAGCCGCTGCGGCGTCGGCGTTCTCGGCGAGTACGGCCACCGCCACGTCGCCCTGCCAGCCCACGAACCATGACAGGTTCACCCGCTGCTTCTTCTCCACCTGGGTGGTCTGGGCGGCCACGCCGTAAACGTCGCCGCCGGGGGCGTCGGCCGCACGGGCCGCGCCGGAGGCGACCCCGGCGCGCATGAGCGCGCGCAGCTTGACGATGGTGGTGGCGTCGAGCGGGATGGGCTGCGGCCGGCCCTGCTGCGGGCTGTCGGGCAGTGCCCCGGACGAGGGGCGAGGGGCCGCGTCCGGCGAGACGGGCGAGGCGGGCGAGGTGACGAGCACCGGCGGCCGCCACGTCCCGGAGTCGACCGCCGCGGCCACGAGGGCCATCGTCAGCGGGCTCACCTGCGCGGTCTGCCCGGTGATGACCCTGGCGACGGCGGCGTCGCTGTTCGCGTTCGGGACCGACCCGCTGAACGTCCTGAGCGGCAGCCCCCAGTCCCCGCCGATCCCGAAGTTGGACGCGGTGGCGCTCAACGAGCGCCCGTCGATCCGCCGGGCGAGGGAGGCGAGGGCCGTCACACAGCCGTCGGCGAAGTCCGTACGGAACGTCGGCGAGACGAGCCCGATGATCCCCGGCTGCAGGAACCGTGCGCCGCCCACCGTGCGGTCGGCGCTGCACGGCACCCGCTGCATGGGATCGAGGCCTCCCTTGAGCAGGCCGGCCGCCGCGATGATCGAAAAAGTCGTACCGGCCGGATACTTGCCGGCCAGGGCGTCCTTCTCCTGGTGGAGACCGTTCGTGGACACCGCGAGGATCTCACCGGTGGAGCCCTTGACGGCCACGAGCGCCGACGAGCGTGCGGCGGCCACCGCGGCGTCGCCCGCGCTCTGGGCGGCGCTGTCGATGGTCGTCTGGACCGGCATGGCCTTGCGTACCGGCCGCCATGCCTTGAGCTCCTTGACCTGCTTGCCCGTGCGGCTGTCGAGGATGACGACGCTGGTCTCGGTCGAGCCGGTCAGCTGATCCTGGTAGGCCCGCTGCAGGCCGTCGCGGCCGACCGAGTCGCCCGCCCGCTGCGGACCGCCGAGCTGCTGCTCGGCCTCGGGGGTGATCGCGCTGACCCGGCCGACGATCTGCACGGGCGACTTCGGCGCCACCGGCGGGTCGTCCGGGACGATGCTGATGCCGGTGATCGCCGTCAGCTTGTCCTTGATCTGCGCGAACTTGGTGCGTCCGAACGTCGCGAGCGGGACGAAGTCCTGCGGCGGCGACGAGAGGATCCGGCTGAGCAGGCGGTCCTGGGCGAATCCGGTGACCCGCGACAGCTCGTCGCACAGCCGATCGGGGTCCTTGATCTTCGCCGGGTAGACCCCGGCCACGTAGAGGATCGTCTGTTCCTGGAGCGGATTGCCGTTCCGGTCGAGAATCGGCTGACGGCCCTCAGGCCTGGTCGCCACGGCCAGGCGCTGCCCGTCGTGCAGGTCGGGATGGATCACGCTCGGTGACCATCGGACCTTCCACTGTCCGTCGACCATGTGCAGCGGCAGCGCGCCGTCGTACTCCCAGAGGGGGTTGTTCTCCCCCAGATCCACCTCGGCGTGGTAGTCGGCCCGCGCGGTGTCGCCGTCGCTGCTGATCCCCTTCACCAGGAAGCGGATCGACGCGGCGTCGAGTTGCAGCCGGGCGTTCTCCAGCGCCTTCCGCACGGTCGCCGGATCGCCGTCGGCACGCTTGGCGGCCTCGCCGTACTCCCCGGTCTCCCAGCCGACGAGGAAGTCCCGCACGGCCTCGTGCGGCGACGGTTCCTCGAAGCAGGCCGTCAGCAGGGGCATCGCCAGCCCCAGTGCCAGTGCGGCGCGTACGGCTCTCGCGCGGGCGGTGGTCGCGGACACGGGACGGGACACGGCCTAACGGCCTCCCCGGCGGCGGACCGCCTTGACCGCCGCCTTGGCCGTCGCGTTGGACATGGCCCGGGCCATCTCCCGGTTGGCCTGCTTCTCCAGCAGGGTCTGGCGCTTGTCGTAGTCCTTCTTGCCTCGCCCGACGCCGATCTCGATCTTGGCCCGGCCGTCCTTGAAGTACAGCGACAGCGGGATCAGGGTCAGGCCCCGCTCCCGCAGGGTCGCCTGCAGCTTGCCGATCTCCTTACGGTGCAGCAGCAGCTTACGTGTGCGCCGCGCCGCGTGGTTGGTCCAGGTGCCCTGGCTGTACTCGGGGATGTACACGTTGATCAACCAGGCCTCACCGCCCTCCATCGAGGCGTAGCCGTCGGTGAGGTTGGCCTTGCCCGCGCGCAGCGACTTGACCTCTGTGCCGGTCAGCACGAGACCGGCCTCATAGGTGTCCTCGATGAAGTAGTCGTGCCTGGCACGCTTGTTCTGGGCGATCAGCTTGCGCCCGGTCTCACGTGGCATACAGGGAGCCTACCGTCGGCGCGGCGAGCGAAGTCGCCGCGCGCGGTGGGGTGTCTGTCCGTACGGTGTCACACCCGGAGGTAGCGCCGCAGGGTGACGAAGGAGGCGAGGATACAGATCACCACGCCGACCACCATCGTGAACGTGATCACACCGGCGAGGGTGTCCCAGCCGAGTGGGACGGCCATGTACGCCTGGATCCCGTCGAAGATGAGGATCTTGGTGATGATCAGCAGGACGGCCGCGCACACGCCGCCGATCAGGCCGGCGATCACGCCCTCCATGACGAACGGGAGCTGGATGTAGAGGTTGGAGGCGCCGACCAGCCGCATGATGCCGGTCTCCCGGCGGCGGTTGTAGGCGGACAGCCGTACGGTGTTGGCGATGAGCAGGGTGGCCGCGATCACCATGATGATGGCCACGCCGAGCGCCATCCACTGCAGCTTCCCGAGGAAGCCGAACTGCGTGTCGAGGATCTCCCGCTGGTTGACGATGTTGGCGATCCCGGTCTGACCGGACAGGCTGTTCGCGACGGCCTGGGACTTGTCGGGGTCCTTGAGCTTGACCCGGAACGAGTCGGGCAGGTCGCCGGCCTGGATCACCGTCAGGAACACCTTGTTGTTCGGCTGCCGACGGAAGTTCTCGTACGCCGCCTTCTGGTCCTCGTACTCGACCTTGGACACCTCCGGCAGGCCCTCGATCGTCTGCTGCAACTGCGTCTTCTGCGCCGTGGTCAGCGGGGGTTTGCCCTTGCACGACTCGAAGGCGCTGTCCTTCTGGCAGAGGAAGACCGACAGCTCGACCTTGTCGGTCCAGTAGTTGGTCATCGACGAGACCTGGGAGTTGATCATCAGCCCGATGCCGAGCAGCGCCATGCCGACGGCAACGGTCACGACGACCGCGATGGTCATCGTGAGGTTGCGGCGAAGGCCGATCCAGACCTCGGAGAAGATGAAGTTGGCCCGCATGGTCCCAGTTACTCCTAATAAGCCTGGCCGTACACGCCGCGTGACTGGTCGCGAACGATCTTGCCGTCCTCCAGCTCCACCACGCGCTTGCGCATGGAGTCGACGATGGCGGCGTCGTGCGTCGCCATGAGCACGGTGGTGCCGGTCCTGTTGATGCGGTCGAGCACCTTCATGATGCCGATGCTGGTCGCGGGGTCGATGTTTCCGGTGGGCTCGTCGGCCAGGAGGATCATCGGCCGGTTGACGAAGGCGCGGGCCATCGCGACCCGCTGCTGCTCGCCGCCGGACAGCTCCTCCGGCATGCGGTGGGCCTTGCCCTCAAGACCCACCAACTCGATCACCTCGGGCACCACCTTGCGGATGAACCGGCGCGGCTTTCCGATGACCTCCAGCGCGAACGCCACGTTCTCGTAGACGTTCTTCTTCGGCAGCAGCCGGAAGTCCTGGAAGACGCAGCCGATACGGCGCCGCAAATGGGGCACCTTGAAGTTGGACAACCGCGCGAGGTCCTTGCCGGCCACGTGGATCGTGCCGGAGTTGGGCCGCTCCTCCTTCAGGACAAGCCGGAGGAAGGTGGACTTCCCCGACCCTGAGGGGCCGACCAGGAACACGAACTCACCCTTGTCGACGTCCACGCTCACGTGGTCGAGGGCGGGCCGGTTTTGGTTCGCGTAGACCTTGGTGACATTATCGAAATGGATCACGAGCGCATCACGGCAAGCCAGTCTAGGGGGTGGGACATCCAGTTCCCGGGTCGCCGGTCACTTTAACGATGATCGACGTTCGGGTTGGCCAGAGGCCAGTCTAGGGGTAACACTGGCATGGAACGTCCGTAACGGAAACAAAACAAATAGGCCTTGGGTAGTGGGGCGGTAAAACTGCTATGAGCTGCGAACACCTGATCTGCGCGGCGTGCGCCGGCCCCGTGGTGGAGGGCCGTTGCCCCGTGTGCCGGGAGGGCCGCGCCAAAGTCCACCATCACGGTTTGGGAAATCTCTCGCCGATCATCATCACGCTGCTGGTGCTGCTGGCGATGGCTCTGCTGGCGTTCAAGCACGTCGGCGGATACTAGGTCACCGATCACGCCGGCGCCGTGACCGACGCCGGCGCGGGGACCGGCCGGGCGGGGCCGCCTAATGGGCGCCGCCGGTCTCCTGACGGCGCATCCAGCGGATCTCGCCCTCGATGAACTCGTCGAGGTCGCCGTCGAGCACCGCGCTCGGGTTGCCCGCCTCGACGGCCGTGCGCAGGTCCTTGACGATCTGGTACGGGTGCAGGACATAGTTGCGGATCTGCGTGCCCCAGGAGGTCGTGGACTCGCCGCGCAGCTCGTTCATCGCGGCGGCCTCCTCCTGGCGCTTGCGCTCCAGCAGCTTGGCCTGGAGCACCGCCATCGCGGTCGCCCGGTTCTGGAGCTGGGAGCGCTCGTTCTGGCAGGAGACCACGATGCCGGTCGGGATGTGCGTGATCCGTACGGCCGAGTCCGTGGTGTTCACGCCCTGGCCGCCCGGTCCCGACGACCGGTAGACGTCGACGCGCAGCTCGTCCTCGTTGATGTCGATGTGGTCGGTCTGCTCGACGACCGGCACCACGTCCACGCCCGCGAACGACGTCTGGCGGCGGCCCTGGTTGTCGAAGGGGCTGATCCGAACCAGTCGGTGCGTGCCGTGCTCGCCCCTCAGCGTGCCGTACGCGTAGGGGGCCTTCACCGTGAAGGTGGCGGATTTGATGCCCGCCTCCTCCGCGTAGGACGTCTCATAGACCTCGGTGGAATAGCCCTTGCGCTCCGCCCACCGCAGGTACATCCGGAGCAGCATCTGCGCCCAGTCCGCGGCGTCGACCCCGCCGGCCTGCGAGTTGATGGTGATCAGCGCCTCACGGGAGTCGTACTCCCCGGAGAGCAGCGTGCGCACCTCCAGCGCCCCGATGTCGGACCTGAGCGAGGTCAGCTCCCGGCCCGCCTCGGCCAGCGCGTCCTCGTCGCCCTCCTCGGCGGCCAGCTCGAACAGGACCGGCAGGTCCTCCAGGCGGCCGGCCAGATCCGACACCCGGTTGACCTCGCCCTGCAGGTGCGACAGCCTGCTTGTGACGCGCTGGGCCTGCTCGGGGTCGTTCCACAGGTCGGGCGCGGCAGCCTGCTCCTCCAACTCAGCGACCTGCTTGCGCATCGCGTCGATGTCAAGCACGTCCTGAATGCCCTTCAGCGTGCCGGTAAGCTCGTTGATCTCTTCGGCTGGATCGATGACTGCCACGTTTGTAAAGGGTACGCGAACGGCGGACCCTCTCGGGTCCCGCGCCCGGTCCCATGGCGGGAACACGGCATGATTTGTCGCCGAGCCATAGCATGTGGAGCGGATATGGGGGGTGGCGTGAACGGGGTCGTTCGGAACGCGCTCACCCATGCCGTCGCCCGCGTCGCGGTGCCGGCTCTCGCGCTCACTCTCCTCGGCGTGGCGGGCTGCTCCGGCGCCGGGCCCGTGGAGCCGGCGGCATCGGCCACCCAGGCGGCCGCCGCCTCCAGCGTCCCGGCGACGCCCGGCACCTCCCCCAGCCCCCAGCCCCAGGGAACACGGCCACAGGGAACCCAGCCGGAGAGCACCCAGCCGCCCGTCGTGACACTGGACGAGGCGCGCGAGACGCTCGACACGTTCCTGGCGACCGACGAGGTCGTGCGGGCGGCCCAGGCCGACCGTTGGACGCTCGTCCTGACCCGGGACGGCCGACGCCCGATCACCGTCGCCCAGCTCCACACCCGCTCCGCCAAGGGATCCCGTACCGGCGAGGCGGCTCCGTACACCTGGAGCCACCGTGAGGTGTTCGTGCCGCGGCAGCGGCCGGGGAGCTCGCCCCAGTGGTTCGCCGCGACGGCCGAGCGCCGGAACGCCTCCGGGCAGTCCCGTACGGTCATGCTGACCTTCGCCCGGGCGGGCGCGGGCTCGCCCTGGCAGAACAGCTCCGAGTCCCTGCTCTACAAAGGCGAGGAGCCACCGGATGTGGCCGTCGACGAGGACGGCTATGCGGCGGCCCTGGACCCGCGCGACCAGAGCGTGGCGGTCAGCCCGAACCTGCTGGGACCCCTGCACGCGACCGTCGCGGAGGAGGGGACCAAGGGCTTCGCCTCCGCGTTGATCGCCCCGGGCCCGCACACGACGGGTTTCTCCGCCGACATCGAGGCCACCAGGAAGGAGGCCCAGGGCCGCGACTGCATGAGCTACAACTCGATCTTCGCCGTGGGGGCGAATTACCCGATCTACGCCATCCGGACCGCGGACGGCGGCGCGCTCGTCTTCTACACCCTGGTCCGCACCTCCACCTGGTCGACCGATCCCGGGCTCAAGTGCGGCAAGGGCCGGCCGGTGGCGATCCCCCGGGACGCCCGGTGGTTGCTGACCGCCAAGGACGTACAGATCTCCACCAAGCGCCACATCCAGGAGACCCAGCAGTACGTGACGGCCGTGCCGCCCAAGACCTCGACCGCGCCCGTGCACGTCATCGGCTACGAGGGCGCGGTCACCGAGGCCTCCAACAACTGAAGGCGATCACGCTCCTGGTTGCGGGAGCTTGCTGGACGAGACGAGGGTCCGTACGGCACGCAGGGCCACCGAGAGCGTGGCGAGATCGAAGGTGTCGCTCTCCCAGATCTCCGACAGCGTCTGGCGGGCCCGCGTGACGGCGGCCTCGTTCACCTCGGTCCAGTGGATGAGCCGCTCCTCCGGCGACAGGCCCGGCTCACTGTGGATCAGCACGTCGCGGGTGAGCGCGGCGTGCGCCGCGTACAGGTCGTCGCGCAGCGCCGCGCGAGCGATCGAGTTCCACCGGGTGTCGCGAGGCAGCGCGATCACCCGCTCCCGCAGGCGGGCGATCTGCAGCCGGTCCGCCAGGTCGAAGTAGACCTCGGCCACCTCGTCCACCGGCCTGCCGGTGAAGGCCGCGGTCTCGACCAGGTCGAACGTGGAGTAGGCGGGCACCATCGCGGCGACCCACTCGGCCAGCTCGTCCGGCACGCCGCGGGCGGCGAAGGAGTCCCTGCGCTCCTCGTAGGCCGACAGGTCGGAGCCGGTCAGCAGCTTCGGCAGGTGCGGCAGCAGGTCCCTCGCGCCGTCGAGGAAGACCTTCCCCGTGGCCGCGAGGTCGAGCGGCGGCCTGCGGTTGCCGAGCAGCCAGCGGGTGCCGCGCTCGGACAGCTTGCGCGCCTCGAAGAGCATGGCGAGCCGGGTGGCGCTGTCCACGTCGTGGTCGAGTGACTCTATCTGTCGAACGAACCCGGGCAGATCGAACACCTCACGGGTCACCAGGTAGGCCCGCACGATGTCGGACGTCGAGGCCCCGGTCTCCTCGGTGAAGCGGAACACGAAGCTCGTCCCGCCGAAGTTGACCACGTCGTTCACCACGCCCGTGGTGATGATCTCCCGCCGCAGCGGGTGGGAGTCCATGTACGTGCGGAACCGCTCGCGCAGCGCGGTCGGGAAGTACGACACCAGCCAGGACGCGAGGTACGGATCGTCCGGGATATCCGACTGGAGCAGCTCGCCGTCCACCACCAGCTTGGTGTAGGCGAGCAGCACGGCGAACTCCGGGCCGGTCAGCCCGAGCCCGGCCTGCCGACGCTCGGCGAGCGCCTTGTCCGACGGCAGGAACTCCAGCTCTCGGTTGAGCAGGCCGGCCCGCTCCAGCCGCCGGACATACCGCGCGTGGATGTGCAGCATCTCGGGCGCCTGCGCCCGGGCCGCGGCGAGCACCACGTTCTGCGCGTGGTTGTCCTCCAGCACCAGCCGGCCGACCTCGCCCGTCATGTCGAGGAAGAGCGCGTTGCGCTGCTCCGCCGTCACATGGCCCTCGCGTACGACCTGGTCGAGCAGGATCTTGATGTTCACCTCGTGGTCGGAGGTGTCCACCCCGGCCGAGTTGTCGATGAAGTCGGTGTTGATCAGGCCGCCGCTCCGCGCGACCTCTATCCGGGCGAGCTGGGTGAAGCCGAGGTTGCCTCCCTCCCCGACCACCTTGCAGCGCAGCTCGGCCCCGTTGACGCGCAGCGCGTCGTTGGCCTTGTCGCCGACCTCGGCGTGGCTCTCCGACGCCGCCTTGACGTACGTGCCGATGCCGCCGTTCCACAGCAGGTCGACGGGGGCCCGGAGGATGGCGCTGATCAGTTCGTTCGGCGCCAGCCCGGTCACCCCGTCGGGGATGCCGAGCGCGGCCCGCATCTGCGGGGAGACCGGAATCGACTTCGCGGTGCGGGGCCAGACCCCGCCACCCGCCGAGATCAGCGAACGGTCGTAGTCGTCCCACGAGCTGCGCGGCAGCTCGAACAGCCGCCGTCGCTCGGCGAAGCCGCGGGTCGCGTCGGGCGACGGGTCGACGAAGACGTGCCGGTGGTCGAAGGCCGCCACCAACCTGATGTGCTCCGACAGCAGCATGCCGTTGCCGAACACGTCACCGGACATGTCGCCGATGCCGACCACGGTGAAGTCGGTGGTCTGGACGTCGACGCCGAGGCTCCGGAAGTGGTACTTCACCGACTCCCAGGCGCCACGTGCGGTGATGCCCATCGCCTTGTGGTCGTAGCCGACCGAGCCGCCGGAGGCGAAGGCGTCGCCGAGCCAGAAGCCGTAGTCCTTGGCCACACCGTTGGCGATGTCGGAGAACTTCGCCGTGCCCTTGTCGGCGGCCACCACCAGGTAGGTGTCGTCGCCGTCGTGCCGGACGACGTGCGGCGGGGGCGCGACCTCGCCCGCGACCAGGTTGTCGGTCACGTCGAGCAGGCCCGAGATGAAGTGGCGGTAGCATGCCACGCCCTCGGCCTGCAGCTCGTCCCGGCCGCCGGTCGGCGGGCGCTTCACGACGAAGCCGCCCTTCGACCCGGTCGGCACGATGACGGTGTTTTTCACCATCTGCGCCTTGACCAGGCCGAGGATCTCCGTACGGAAGTCCTCCATGCGGTCAGACCAGCGCAGGCCGCCGCGGGCCACCTTCCCGAACCGAAGGTGCACGCCCTCGACGCGCGGCGAGTAGACGTAGATCTCGTACTTCGGCCGCGGCAGCGGCAGCACGCTGATCGCCTGCGAGTCGAACTTCAGCGACAGGTACGGCTTGCGCTTCCCGGAGACGAACCGGCTGCCGGCCGTACCGGTGTCCCGGCCACCGGCGCCGTCGGACTGGAAGGCGTTCGTCCGCAGCGTCGCCTCGATCAGCTCCAGGTAGGCCCGCAGGATGCGGTCCTCGTCGAGTGAGGCGACCTCGTCCAGCGAGGCCAGCACCTCCTCACGCAACGCCTCGCAGACCTCCGACCTGGCCTCCTCCGGGCGGCGCGGGTCGTGACGGGCCTCGAAGAGCCGGACCAGCAGCCGGGCCAGCCGCACGTTGCCGAGCAGCACCTTCTCGATGTAGGCCTCGCTGAAAGTCGTCCCGGCCTGCCGCAGATATTTGGCGTAGGCCCGCAGGATCTCGGCCTGTTCCCACGACAGGCCGGCGGCCAGCACGAGCGCGTTGAAGCCGTCGTCCTCCACCTCGCCGCGCCACAGCACCGCGAACGCGTCCTGGAACAACCGTTTGAAGGCGTCGCCGCCCACGTCGCCCGAGGGGGTGTGGCGCAGGCCGAAGTCGTAGATCCAGGCGTCCCTGGTGTCGCCGTCGTGGGTCCGGTGGATCTCGTACGGCCGCTCGTCGACGACCTCCACGCCCATCCGCTGCAGCAGCGGCAGCACCCGCGACAGCGAGACCGGGGCGCCCAGCTTGTACAGCTTGAACCTGCGCTCGTCGTCGGCCGCGTCGTCCGGCTCGTAGAGGTCCATCCCGATCTCAGAGGAATCGTCGGCGATCCGCTCCAGCCGCTCCAGGTCGGCTACGGCGGTACGCGCCGGGAAGTCGGCCTTGTACCCCTCGGGGAAGGCCGTGCCGTACCGGCGCAGCAGCCTCGGCGCCTCCTCCGGTGAGCACAGCTCATGGATCGCGGCGGCGAGGTCGTCCTCCCAGGAGCGTGTGGTGGCGGCGAGCCGCGCCTCCAGTTCCTCCACGCCGGCCGGCAGGTCCCCCAGCTGGGTGCCGCGCTCGCCGCGGATCACCACGTGCAGGCGGGCCAGCGCGGCCTCTCCGATCATCGCGCTGTAGTCGAGCGTGGCGCCGCCGAGGACGTCCAGCAGGATCTGCTGCATCTGCAGCCGCACCTTGGTGGTGTAGCGGTCGCGCGGCAGGAAGATCAGGCACGAGATGTAGCGGCCGTAGTCGTCACGGCGCAGGAACAGTTTGACCTGCTTGCGCTCCCGTAGCCGCAGCACGCCGAGCGCGATCGCCAGCAGCTCCTCCACCGAGATCTGGAACAGCTCGGCGCGCGGGTAGGTCTCCAGTATCTCGATCAGGTCCTTGCCGTCGTGGCTGTCCGGAGACAGCCCGGCCAGGTCGAGCACGTCGGCGAGCTTGCGCCGCAGCACCGGGATCCGCGAGATCGACTCGTTGTACGCGACGGGCGTGAACAGCCCCAGAAAACGCCGTTCGCCGATCACCTCCCCCTCCGGGGAGAAGAGCTTCACGCCCACGTAGTCGAGGTAGTGGGGACGGTAGACCGTCGCCCGGCTGTTGGCCTTGGTGACGATCATCACCTGCTTCTCGCGGGCCTTGGCGCGCAGCTCGGGCGGCATCGCGGCGAAGCTGGCCGACCCTGCCTTGTCGGCGCGCAGGATGCCGAGCCCGGTGCCGGGCACCGCGCGCAGGCTCTCCCCCTTCTCGGTCTGCTCCAGGCGATATTCCCGGAAACCGAGGAACGTGTAGTGCCCGTCGGCGAGCCAGCGCAGCAACTCGACGCTGTCGTCGACCCCGGCGCGTTCCAGCGGCGGCGGGTCCGCGGCCAGGTCCTCCGCGGTCTGTACGGCCAGGGCCCGCATCTTGGCGAAGTCCTCGACCGCGCAGCGGACGTCGAGCAGCACCCGCCGCAGGTCGTCTTCGAGCCCTGTGAGGACGGCCGGGTCGGACTGCCGGTCGATCTCGATGTGTATCCACGACTCGCGCAGCGTCTGGCCCGTGACGGCGTCCTGACCCGGGTCGAGGAGCGCGCCGGTCATGTCGCGGCGAACCGGCATCTGCGGGTGGACGACCAGGTGGGTGCGGAGCTCGTGACGGTCGAGCTCTGTCGTGACGGAGTCGACCAGGAACGGCATGTCGTCGGTGACGATCTGGACGACCGAGTGGCCGGAGTCCCAGCCGCAGTCAGGGAGGGCCGGAGTGAAGACCCGGACCAGGGCGCGGCCCTGCGGCCGGTTCTCGGCCAGCCGGCGGTGGGCCATGGCGGGCCCGGAGACGTTCACGGGGTCGCGGTCGACCAGGTCCTCCGGGGCGACGTGCATGTAGTACTGCCGGAGGAGGACCAGTGCGTCCTCTGCTCGCATCCGATGCGCGCCGGAGACCTGAGTACACAGGTCTGGTGCGCCGGGCGCCTCCCCATCGGGTGCCTGCGGTTCCGGGACCGTTCCCGGGGTGTGCGCTCCCGGTGCGTGCACGCACCTGTCGGCGGCCGTACGGAGGATCTGATCCAGTGCCGTGTCCGGCTCATTCCCGTTGACCGGCATATCGAGCGGCATGTCGCTTACTCACTCCTTTGTGAGCCTTGAGAAATCAAAGCCACGCCCGTAGTTCCCAGAGAAGGGGGAAGAAATGCATGCGCGTCCGTCCTCTCAGATACGGCGCGCCGGACGAGCCGCCAGTGCCGGATTTGGTGCCGATCTGGCGTTCGACCATCTGGACGTGCCGCATCCGCCAGAGAGCGGTGGTCTCGTCGTGGGTGAGGAGATCCTCGGCGAGCTCCCACAGATCATCGTGCGATCCGCGGTCCCTTGCCACCGCCAGCAGGGAATCCATGATCTCGTCGTCGGAGACCGGCAGGCCGCGCTGGGAGAGAGCGGTGAGGTAAGCATCCCACAACGAGGGTTCCGCGAGACGCCGTTTGAGCCGAGTGGTTTCCGCGTCGCCGACGTCCCGCAGACGGGTCAGATACACCGGGTCCTTCGCCCCCGAGAGGAACTCCAGTTCACGGAACTGGACCGACTGGAACCCGCTCGCCGGAGCGAGCACCGAGCGGAACTCGAGGAAGTCCTGCGGTGTCATGGTCTCCATGACCTGCACCTGCTCGACCATGACCCGCTCCACCGAGTGAACCCGGCGGAAAAGATGCCTGGCCCGCCGCAGCGAGCCCTCGATCATCGCGTCTCTGATCCGCTCCAACTCGTGCAGCAGCAGCTTGAACCATAGCTCGTAGACCTGATGGACGGTGATGAACAGCAGTTCGTCGCCGGCCTCGGACCTTGGTTCCTGCTGGGCGAGCAGACCGGGCAGCCGGAGGTAGCCGCCGTAGGACAGGCGTCCGCCTTCCTCTCCGAAGCTACGCGGAGGGGGTTCGCTCCGTTCGCCCCCCGTGCCGGCTCGCCGACTCGGCGTTACAGGCATGCGTCACCCCTCCGGCGGCAGGGCCCTCCGATCCCCATTGATCAGAAGCTCGGCCACCGTCCCCGATATCACCCCATAACACCACAGACGCCAACTCGATGCACGCCAAATCGCAAGGCCTGCCACGACCGAGACCGGACCTTGGTGATCACGCCGAGTGGTCTCGACGCCGTCGCCCAGACGCCTGACTGTCACGCCCCGGTGATCGGGGCGGTGATCACGGCAACGATGGTCGTCCCGGAGGGAAACTCGCCGCACTCGGCCAGGGTGAAGATCCCCCACATCATCTTGGCGACGTAGACCCACTCGAGCACCATGCCGTGGCGGTCGGCGAAGTCGGCGATGAAGGCGTCGAGATCGGCGTTCCGCTTGGCATAGCCGCCCGCGTGGAAGTCGTAACTGATCGACCAGTTCGCCGACATGCCGCCGTACGCGACCTGCTGGAGGTGGGCGACGGTCTCTGCGAGGAACCGGCCGCCCTTCAGTACGGAGAATCCGAGCGCACGCTGACCGGGGGCCAGCCCGGCGGCGATACCGGCCAGCGTGCCGCCGGTGCCGACCGGACAGCAGATGACGTCGAACGGCACGTCGATCTCGGCCGGCAGTTCGGCGCAGCCGAGCACCGCCAGTTCGTTGCTGCCGCCCTCGGGCAGCCGGTAGAAGTCGCCGAACCGCCGTCGCAGCGCCTCGACGGCCTCCGGGTCGTCCTTGGCCCGGTAGCTCGTCCGGTCGACGTACACCAGCCGCATCCCGCATTCCCTCGCGAACGCCAACGTGTCGTTGAGCGGCAGATGCTCCTCGCCTCGGATGACGCCGATCGTACGGAACCCGAACTCGGCGCCCGCCGCCGCTACGGCCCGGATGTGGTTGGAGTAGGCCCCGCCGTACGTCAACAGCGTTTCGTGGCCGAGCTCGGCGGCGCGGGTCAGGTTGTGGCGCAGCTTCCGGTACTTGTTGCCTGGCAGGAGCGGATGGAGCAGATCGTCTCGCTTGAGCAGCAGCCGTACCCCGGCCGCGGCGAGGCGGTCGTCGTGGAGTTCCGTGAGCGGTACGGCCCGAGCCCGCCCGAGCTCCACCCGCTCACCCAGGCCGCCGACGTCTCCCCCCATCACCGCACCAGTCTAGATTTCACCCCGCCGGAACCATCCGATTCCAGGCGGGGCCTGTCAGCGGCGGTCGGCGATGAGGGAGGCCGGCTGGCCGGCGGTGAGTTCCCTGACGAGGGAGGCGACCTGGTCGACCTCGATCAGGAAGCCGTCGTGGCCGTGCGGCGACTCGATCACCCGTAGCCGGTCGGCCCCGGGGATGCCGTCGGCGAGCTCCGCCTGCTGGACGAGCGGGTAGAGCCGGTCGGAGTCGATGCCGGCCACGATCGTCCGGGCGGTGACCCGCCGCAGCGCGGCAGCCGTACCGCCGCGCCCCCGGCCGACGTCGTGGGCGTTCATCGCCTCGGCCAGCGTGACATAGCTGCCCGCGTCGAACCGGCGTACCAGCTTGTCGGCGTGATGGTCGAGGTACGACTCCACCTGGTGGCGGCCGCCCCGCCACGGGTCCTCGTCCCCCTGCGGCAACCGGCCGAACCGGGCCTGCAGCTCCGGCTCGCAGCGGTACGTCACGTGGGCCAGCCGGCGCGCGATGCCGAGCCCAGCATGGGGGCCCTGTCCCGGACCGGCGTCGTGGTAGTCGCCGCCGCGCCAACCCGGATCGGAACGGATGGCATGCAGCTGGATGCCCGCCCAGGCAATCTGTTCGGCGCTCGCCGCGGCCGTGGAGGCCAGCAGCAGCAGCGACCGCACCCGCGCCGGATGGGTCGCCGCCCATTCCAGCGCCCGCATGCCGCCCATCGACCCGCCGATCACGAGCGCCCAGCTCTCAATCCCCAGCGCGTCGGCGAGGTGGGCCTCGGCCGCCACCTGGTCACGCTGGGTCAGGAACGGGAAGGCCCCGCCCCACCGCTGTCCATCCGGACGGCGGGAGGAGGGGCCCGTGCTGCCCTGGCAGCCGCCGAGCACGTTGGGCGCGACGACGAACCAGCGGTCGGTGTCGAGCGCGCGGCCCGGCCCGATGAGCCCCTCCCACCAGCCGGCGGTCGGGTGGCCCGGACCGGCCGGGCCCACGACGTGGCTGTCGCCGGTCAGGGCGTGCAGCACCAGGACCGCGTTGGAGCCGTCCGGCGCGAGCCGCCCCCACGTCTCGTACGCGATGCGGACGCCGGGCAGCTCGCCCCCCGCCTCAAGCGGCAGCGGGCTGTCCAGCGTCACCCATCGGCGATCACCAGGAGGGTCCCCCTCCTGCCACGCCCCGGTCGCCGGTGGCGGCGGGAGGTTCGCGACGCCCTCCCGCGCCGTCCCCTCCCGCGCCGTGCCCTGCCGTACGGTCAAGACGCCGCCTTGGCCGCTCGGAAACCGGCCTCCAGGTCGGCCTTGAGGTCGTCGATGTTCTCGATGCCCACCGACAGCCGTACCAGCCCGGGTGCGACCCCGGCGGCGGCGAGCTCCTCCTCGTTCAGCTGGCTGTGAGTGGTCGACGCCGGGTGGATGATCAGGCTGCGCACGTCGCCCATGTTGGCCAGGTGGCTGAACAGCTCCACGCCTTCGACGAACCGCTTGCCCGCCTCGATGCCGTCACGCAGTTCGAAGGCGAAGACGGCCCCCGCGCCGCGCGGCAGGTAGCGCTGACGGGCGTCGTACCAACGGCTGGAGGGCAGGCCGGGGTGGTGCACCGCCGCGACCTCGTCACGCTGCTCCAGCCATTCGGCCAAGGCCTGGGCGTTGGCCGAGTGCCGTTCCATCCGCAGGGACAGCGTCTCGATCCCCTGCAGCAGGAGGAAGGCGGAGTGCGGGGACAGCGCCATGCCGAGGTCGCGCAGCAGCTGGACGCGGAGCTTGATGGCGTACGCGCCCGGGCCGAGAGCCGGCCAGTAGCGCAGCCCGTTGTAGGTGGGGTCGGGCTCGGTGAAGTCCGGGAAGCGCTCGGGATGGGCGCCGAAGTCGAAGGTGCCGCCGTCCACCACGACACCGGCGATGGTCGTGCCGTGGCCGCCGATGAACTTCGTCGCCGAGTGGACGACGATGTCGGCGCCGTGCTCGAGCGGACGCATGAGGTACGGCGTGGGCAGCGTGTTGTCCACGATGAGGGGGAGACCCGCGGCGTGGGCGATGTCCGCGACGGCCCGCACGTCCAGCACGTTGCCCTTGGGGTTGCCGACGGACTCGGCGAACAGCGCCTTGGTGTTCGGGCGGATGGCGTCCCGCCAGGCATCCAGGTCGTCGGGGTCGACGAAGGTCACCTCGATGCCGAGCTTGCGCATCGTGTGGCGGAGCAGGTTGTAGGTGCCACCGTAGATCGTGGAGCTGGAGACCACGTGGTCGCCGGAACCGGCCAGGTTCAGGATCGCCATGGTCTCCGCGGCCTGCCCCGAGGCCAGCGCCACGGCGGCGACGCCGCCCTCGAGCGCGGTCACGCGCTGCTCGAAGACGTCCTGGGTGGGGTTGCCCAGCCGAGTGTAGATGTTGCCCGGCTCGGCCAGGGCGAACACGTTCGCCGCGTGCTGAGTGTCGCGGAAGACGAACGAGGTCGTCTGGTAGATCGGCACCGCACGGGCGCCGGTGGTCGGGTCGGGTACGGCTCCGGCATGCACCTGCTGGGTCTCGAAAGACCAGTTCGCGGAGGCGGAGGCGGATTCGATGTGCTGCTCGCTCATGGTTCTCCGTAGGTTATCGGACAGCCTGAAACTGGTTTACGGCTGGTAGTCATGTGCCTCGTACGGCACGGACAGCCTTCAGGGTTCGGCGGGCGATGGGATGGATGATCGTCGCCGTGCACGACATCGGGCAGGCATGGCAACGCCGCCCCGGACGAGACCCGGGCGACTGCGAAGGAAAGCTTCAGGGCGCCGGTGGACGGCGCGTCACGACCTCAGCGCATGGCGACGGAACACATGGCGCTGGCAACGCGCAGGTAGTCGACGTGACGACGGATCACCAACATGATCACACGATTAAGGCAACCATGTGCACGCCCCAAAAGCCAGCCCTTGTGACCAAAATCTCGCCTTTCGGGAAGCCGTAAGTTCCAGGGGCTCGTTCGGTTCTCTCGCGCCCAGGCCTTGGCATCGGCGCTGGGAGAGGCCGTGCCGCGCCGTAGGCGCCTTCCACCATCAATACCCTCAAGATCATGAAGGTGGAGACCCGGCCGCCTCCATCGCCGCCGCCGCCTTCCGCATGATCCGCGTCATGGTCGTCAACTCGTCCGGACTGCAGTGGTCGATGAGGAAGGCCCGGACGACGGCCAGATGGCCGGGCGCGGTCCGCTCCAGGCAACGCGCTCCTTCACCGGTGAGCGTTGCCACGACGCCCCGCTCGTCCGAGGCGCAGCTCACCCGATCGACCAGTCCGATCTTCTCCAGTCGGCCGATTTGGTAGCTGAGCCTGCTCTTCGAGACGACCACCAGACGGGCCAGTTCGGTCATGCGCAATCTCTTGCCGGGGGCGGCCGAAAGCCGGGCCAAGATCTCGTACTGCGAGTGAGTCAGACCTGAGTCGGCCTTCAGCTGTTCCTCGATCCGGCGTTCCAACAGGTGCGATGTCGTGAGGTAGGCCAGCCAGGCGTCGAACTCACGCTCACTGAGCCAACGGGGTTCCTTCACCCGCCAATTATAGGTCTTGTTCAAATTTGAACCATCAACTAAGATCCGTTCAAATTCGAACGAAAGGAGTCAGCACATGCTCGCTCAGATTCGCCCCATCGCCTTACTGATCGGCCGGGTCGGCATCGGGGTCATCTTCCTCATGCACGGCTGGCAGAAGTTCACGACCATGGGACTGTCCGGTACCACGGCGTTCTTCGAGCAGATCGGGGTTCCGCTACCCGGGCTGGCAGCACCGGCGATCGCCGTGCTGGAGGTGGCCGGCGGCCTCGCCCTCATCCTGGGCGCCGTCCTGCCGGTCGTCGGAACCCTGCTCGCGCTCAACATGCTCGGTGCGATCGTCTTCGTTCACGGAGCCAACGGCTTCTCGGTGGGCGAGGGCGGCTACGAGTACGTCCTCGCCCTCGCCGTGGCGGCATTGGCGATCGGCTTCAGCGGTGGCGGCACGCTCGCCCTCGACACTCTCTGGCAGCGGCGAGTCAGTTCGCGCGTCTGAGGCGAACACGTACAGAACGGGCTCGTCATCGACCTGTCACCGATGAGCACGGCCTCTTTCACCCGAGGCCACGCCATGATCGGTGCCGGGCCCGGCTCATCACCCACAGCCGCATCGACTTCGGATCGGCACGCCGTTAACGTGACCGGACGGCTACGGCTGGACAGAAGATCTTGTGAATATTAATTTGATAGTTAGCTAACTAGGAAAGAATCAGCGGAAGAGCCCGGAAACCACCGCCGAACACGATGAACAGGGTCTACGAAGCACTCGCCCACCCGACCCGCCGCCAGATCATCGCGCTGCTACGTCAGCGCGAACGGTCGGCCGGCGAGCTCGCCGAGCACTTCGACATCGCCAAGCCGACCCTGTCCGGCCACCTTCGCCTGCTACGGGAAGCGGGCCTGATCTACGGCGAGCGGCACGGGACATCGATCGTGTACCACCTGCATCTGTCCCTGCTGGAGGAGGCGCTGGGCGCACTCCTCGAAATGTTCAGGATCGGGAGCGAGAGGGGCGTCGATGACGACTGACGAATCCACCGAATCCACCGACAGCAAGCGCCGTTACCTTCGTCGCGGGCTCATCGGTACGGCCGTCGCCTTACTGGCTTCGGCAGGCGTATCGATCTGGGGATGGATCCATATCCCGGAAGACGCCCGGATCCCCACGCACTGGAATGGCTCCGGCACGGCTGACGGCTTCAGCGGCAAAGCCGGCGCTCTCGTCGAGCTCCCACTGGTCATGCTCGCCGTCAGCGCCCTGTTCGCCGCCCTGCCGTTTCTCATCCCCCGGCAGGAAATGGCGGCCGGGGCGCGCTTCATGACGGCCGTCTGGATGGGCCTGCTCCTCCTGTTCACAGGTGGCCACAGCGCGATCATCATCAATGCCACCGGCGGCGAGATCCCCGTCGTTCGCGTCGCCTTCGCGGGGGTGGGCATTCTCTACCTGCTGCTCGGCAACTACCTCCCGAAGATCCGGGGCGGCTCGGCCACCGGCACGGGCGGTCGACAGGCGGCACAGGACCTACAGATCACGCCACGCGCCCAGCGAATGGCCGGACGGATGTTCGCCGGGCTGGGGCTGATCATGCTGGCGTTCGGCTTCGTGCTGCCGGTTCCGGCGCTCACCGCGATCCTGGTTGTCGGCACCGTCGCCACCGGCCTCACCGTGACCTTCCATTCCTGGTGGTCTCTCGATCCCCGACAGAACTAGTACAAGATCACGAAAAGGAAAATGCCTGGTCAGGCGGCATGCGTGCGAGAAACTGCAAGATCACGGTGAGTGAATCAGCTGGTCGGGCGCATGGTTTGCGAGTATTCGCAAGATCACCACGGGGGGGGTGAGACCCCACGGGGGTGATGGAGATGTGACCAACCTGGCCGGATCATCGGGCGTCTCAACGAGGTAGATCGACACCTCGGAGAGTGGCCCAGCATGGACAGGCGGAATTTCCTGCGCGTCTCGGCGATGGCCGGGACCGTTCTCGCGTACGGTACGGCCGCATGCGGCAACGCGACGGCCGGCCGCCACGCCGTGTCGAACGGTTCGGCCGGTGCGACTGCCGCCGAGTGGGCGGCGCTGGGACGCGGCCTCGACGGGCGCCTGATCCGGCCCGGGGACGCCTCCTACGACCCGGCCCGCCGCCTGTTCAACAGCGCGTACGACTCGGTTCGGCCGGCGGGCATCGCCTACTGCTCGACGGCGGCCGACGTGGCCGAGTGCGTGGCGTTCGCCCGGCGGTTCGGGGTGCCGGTGGCCTCCAGATCGGGCGGGCACAGCTACGCGGGCTGGTCGACCTCGCGGAACGGGCTGGTCATCGACGTGTCACCGATGAGCAAGGTCTCCTACTCGGGCGGCCACGCCACGATCGGCGCGGGCGCCCGGCTCGTCGACGTCTACGCCAAGCTCGCCGCGCACGGGGTGAGCATCCCGGCCGGCTCCTGCCCGACCGTCGGCGTCGCCGGGCTCACGCTCGGCGGCGGCCTCGGCGTCGTTTCCAGGAAGTACGGCCTGACCTGCGACGTGCTGGAATCCGTGCGGATCGTGACGGCCGACGGGCGGACGCTGACCTGCTCGGCCACCTCGAACTCCGACCTCTTCTGGGCCTCACGTGGAGGCGGCGGCGGCAACTTCGGCGTGGCGACGTCGTTCACCTTCCGCACCCACGCCACCCGGGACGTCACGCTGTTCTTCCTGCACTGGCCCTGGTCCAAGGCGACGGCCGTGCTGCGGGCCTGGCAGGCGTGGGCGCCGTACGCGCCGGACGAACTGTGGTCGAACCTCCACCTCGACCATGACCCGTCGCCCGATGTCATGGTCGGCGGCCTCTACGTCGGAGGAAAGTCCGGGTGCGAACGGCTGCTGCGGACGCTGGTGGACCGCGTGGGCGTCGGCCCGTCGAGCCGCTATGTGGCGCAGTCGCCGTACGATCACGCGATGATGGTCATGGCCGGGTGCTCCGGCCTGTCGGTCGCGCAGTGCCACCGGCCCGGCTCGCTTCCCGGGGAGACCTCGAAGGGGCGGCTCGTCCGCGACTCGTTCACCGCCAAGTCGCACATCGCGTACGCACCGCTGTCGCCGGCCGGGATCAAGGCGCTGATCAGGCAGGTGGCCTCGGCTGGTCGGCACTCGGTGCTGCTCGACGCGCTCGGCGGCGCGATCGGCCGCGTGCGGCCGGACGCGACCGCCTTCCCCCACCGCCAGGCGCTGTTCGCGGTGCAGTACTACGCCCACAGGACGGGGGCCGCCGCCTGGGCGCGGGCGGCGCACGCGGCGATGCGGCCGCACTTCGGCGACCACGCCTACGTCAACTACATCGACCCCGAGTTGGCGGACTGGCGGCGGCAGTACTACGGCGCGAACGCCGCCCGGCTGGCCCGGGTCAAGGCCGTCTACGACCCCGGCCGCCTGTTCCGCCTCCCCCAGGGCATCTGACCCGCGGCCGAAGAAGGGGATCGAGATGGGCAAGCCCGTAGACTCGGTGCGATGTCCAAGCGAGGAACGTGGAGGACACCAAATGACGGCTCTGCCCGATGACAGCTGGCTTCTCCGCATTCAGCCGCAGCCGGAGCGCATCACCGCTGAGGAATATGACGCGCTACCAGAGGACATCTGCCGCGCCATCGAGATCGTGGACGGTTATGTCGTCTACTGTGCGGCTCCGAGCCCGGAGCACCAGACGGCCGCCCGGCGATTGGCCAACCTGATCGAACTGGGGGCCAAGTCAGCGATGGCATCGGGCCACGGGTGCCTGACCGTGAATACAGACGTCGATCTGCGTCTGCGCGATGTGCCGCTCCTCAACCGGCGGCCGGACATCGTGCTCTACCGGTGCCTCGATCGAGAACGCGGCGAACGGCTCCGAGCCGAACATGCGCTTCTCATCATCGAAATCGTGTCCTCGGGTTCGGAGACCCAGGACACGACCGACAAGTTCGGTGAGTACGCGAAGGCGGGGATCGAGCACTACTGGATCGTCCGGCTCGACCGCACGGGTGTGGCGGTCATCGAGCGCTATCGGCTCGATCGTGCCTCGATGCTGTACAAGCACATCGAGACGTTCATGAAAGACCAGCCCGGCGATCTCCCGAGCGTGCACAATCCCATCCCCATCACCGTGGACTGGTCCGATCTGGAGATCTGAACGCGTGGCTGGCCGCCGTGGACTGAGGCGGCCGGCCAACTGCTCACGGATAGCTGATGACGGTGCTCGTGCCGTACGAGCCGACGACCGGGGTGCCCACGTCGTTGATCGTGCGTTTGATGCCGCCGCTGCCGTCGAGGAAGACAGTGATCATGTTGTGGAAGCGCCCAGCCCTTGCCGGTCGGGCTGTTCCACGCGTCCTGGCTGGGCGGGTCGTACGGCAGCTCGCTCTGGTAGAAGATCGTGCGCCCGTTCTGCCCGTTCCAGATCGTCTGGTACTTCTGGTAGTGCTCGACGAACAGGCCGTACGCCGTGACGTCGCCGCCGTTGACCACCACGCCGGTGTCGGCGGTGTTCGTACTCCAGCCGACACCCTTGCCGTGGTCGGCGCGCCAGGCCCAGATGTTGTCGAGGATCGTGTCGTCGGAGTTGACCACGAGGCTCGTCCTGGCCCTGCCCTCCCACGGCCCGCCGATCCGGAAGAAGACGTCGTGCAGCGAGATCGGGGTGGCGGAGTGGTTCTTGTGGCTGTTGTTCCGCTTGCCCACCTCGACGAGCTCGGCGGACTCGCGCGGCCCGGCGTCGACGAGCACTCCGGCGACGCGGACGCCGGCGACGTCCTCGACGCGCAGGGCCGCGTCACCGGTGTCGGGCGCGAGGCTCGGCATACCCAGTCCGAATCAGCGGGCAGTCGTCGTTATAAGTACACTTCTCATAACCGAGCTTCTAAGAAGTGTACTTATAACAGCACGCTGCGGGTCAGCCTGCGGGTTCGGGTACGAAGTGGCGGAGGACCTCGGGGTTGGCCATGGAGTCGGGGTTGGCTGCCTGCTCGACGGGGGTGCCGAGGAGGATCTTCCGTACCGGGATCTCCAGCTTCTTGCCGGACAGCGTGCGCGGGATGCCGGGGACCGCGTGGATCTCGTCCGGCACGTGCCGCGGCGACAGTTCGCCGCGCAGTGCCGTACGCAGTCGCGAGATGAGATCGTCGGAGAGCGTCGCGCCGTCGGCGAGCGTGACGTAGAGCAGCAGCCGGCCCTCCTGGCCCAGGCGGCCCGTGTCGATCACCAGGCTGTCGGCGATCTCCTCGAAGCGCTCGACGATCCGGTAGAACTCGCTGGTGCCCATGCGGACGCCGCCGCGGTTGAGCGTCGAGTCGGAGCGGCCGTAGATGACGCAGCCGCCGTCCGGGAGAATCTTGATCCAGTCGCCGTGCCGCCAGATGCCCGGATAGTCCGCGAAGTACGACTCCCGGTACCGGTCGCCGGACGGGTCGTTCCAGAACATCACCGGCATCGAGGGCATCGGCCGGGTGACCACCAACTCCCCCACCTCGCCGACCACCGCATCACCCGCCGGGTCGAAGGACTCGACGGAGGCGCCGAGGCAGCGGCACGGGATCACGCCGGCCCGGATCGGCAGCAGCGGCACCGCGCCCACGAACCCGGTGCACACGTCCGTGCCGCCGGAGAACGAGCCGAGCTGCACGTCGGGCTTCACATCGGCATAGACCCAGGCGAAGCCCTCGGGCGGCAGCGGTGAGCCTGTCGACCCGATACCGCGCAGCCGCTCCAGCCCGGACGGCTTCAGGCCCGCCTTCATCGAGGCCACCAGGTAGGGCGCGCCGGTACCGAAGTAGGTGACGCCCTCCTCTGCCGTCACCCGCCACAGCGCGTCTGTCCCGGGATGGGCCGCGCTGCCGTCGTAGAGGACGATCGCGCAGCCCGCCAGCAGGCCGCCGATGAGGTAGTTCCACATCATCCAACCGGTGGTGGTGTACCAGAAGAACACGTCGCCCTCACCGAGGTCCTGGTGGAAGGAGAGCGACTTGAGGTGCTCGAGCACGATCCCGCCGTGGCCGTGGACGATGGGCTTGGGCAGGCCGGTCGTGCCCGACGAGTACAGCACCCACAGCGGGTGATCGAACGGAACGGGCTCGAACTCCAATCCTGCACCGGCACCGGCCTCGGCCCGCAACTCCTCCCAACTCAGGTCGTTCCCGCCACCCGGTACGGCATCCGCCGACGTGATCCACACGGTGGCCTTGAGCGTGGGCAGCTTGGCGGCGATCTCACGCACCACCTCCGACCGGTCGTACGGCCTGCCGCCGTAGCGGTAGCCGTCCACCGCGATCAGCACCTTCGGCTCGATCTGGGTGAAACGGTCGGTCACGCTCGGCGCGCCGAAGTCCGGGGAGCAGGACGACCAGATGGCACCGAGCGAGGCGGTGGCCAGGAAGGCGATGAGTGCCTCGGGAACGTTGGGGACATACGCCGCGACCCGGTCACCGCGCCCGACGCCCAGCCGCAGGAGCCCGGACCGGACCCGGCCGACCTCGTCGCGGAGCTCACCGAGCGTGTACGTCCGCCGGTTGCCCGCTTCATCTCGAAAAATCACGGCAAGGCGGTCGGGGTCGTCACCGCACAGGGCGTTGGCGGCGTAATTGACGGTCGCCCCGCTGAACCATTCGGCGTCCGGCATCGTTCCACTGATGACGGGCCCGTCACCACGATCGCCGATCACCTCGAAGTAGTCCCAGATCAACGTCCAGAAGTCGGCCGGAGACTCGACCGACCACTGCCACATGTCCTGGTAATCGCCGGAACGTCCGAGCCACTCCATGAATTGGGTGATTCGCGCGTTACGTACGACATCCGGGGTGGGTTCCCACAGCAGGGTGCCTTCCTCAACCATGAGCCCATCTTCGCGACCCGATCGGCGTATGTCACCATCGCCGCGAAACATAAGAAGACTGTCACATATGGGCCCTGAGGTGATCGATCGCGATCCGGGCGGCCGCCCCGATCGCGGCGTCCGCCTTCGGCTGGTTCTGAGCCGTGCCGAACGAGCAGGTGAAGACGGCCACGGCGTACCGACCGCCATCCGGGTACTCGACGACCCCGATCTCGTTACGCACCGTCGGCAGGGTGCCCGTCTTGCCACTCACGGCCACGTCGTCGAACGGGAAGCCCGCCGCCAGCCGGTGCGGCCACACCTGCAGGCCCATCAGCCGGCGGACGGCGGCGCACGAGGCGGGGGCGGCCGCCTCGTCACGCCAGATCATGCCGAGTAGCCGGGTCAGTTCCCTCGGGGTGCCGCGGCTGGTGAGCGCGGGGACGAGAACGCGCAGCCGCGCGACCACGTTGGGGTCGGCGCACGCCTCGCTGAGTGCCGACATGTCGTCGACGCCGGCGTCGGCCATCATGCTGGCGTACATCTCCCGGCAGTCGTGCGCGACCCGCGTGCCCTTCAACCCGATGCCGGCCAGGAACGCGTTGACCGAGTCTCGGCCCACCCGGGCGAGCAGCACGTCGGCCGCCGCGTTGTCGCTCACCGCGATCATCAGGTACGCGAGATCGCGCAAGGACAACTCGGCGTCGTCGAGCATCGCCGCCAGACCGGTGCCGCCGCCCGACGTCCGGCTGCTCGCCGGCACCCGTACCACCTCGGTCAGATCGAGCATCCCCCGCTCGGCCCGGCGATAGAGCTCGATCAGCAGCGGCACCTTGAAGACCGAGGCGAGGACGACCGGCTCGTCGGCCCCGACGCCTACCTCGCGCCCGCTGTCGATGTCGACAGCGTGCAGCCACCCAGTGACCCCGGCCGAACGGAACACCTGCTCGATCGGCCTCATGCCAGGAATCCCGTCGCCGGGCGCGGGGCCACCCGCCGCGCACGGGGGGCATCCTCATCGATCATGCCCGCGCCATCCTTCAGAACCTGTACGGCGACCGCCGTGAAATCTTCGACATACGGCCCGGGCTCGCCACGCCAGGCCGTGGAGCAGCGCCAGGCGAGCGGCGTTCCGACGAGGGGACGCCAGGCCACGCCGGGAGCATCGAGGGGATGGCCGATCGCGACAGCCGTACCGGACAGGACCAGGCCGAGGGCGAACTCCCCGTTGCGGGCATAGGTGACCTCCACCGGAACGAACCCGTGCCGGCGGCACGCCGTCAGCGTCTCATCGTGCAGGCCGGGTTCGGACTCGCCGGGGAACAGCACCAGGTCGCGCCCCGCCAGATCGCCCAGGTGGACCGCCGCCCACTGGGCCAGCTCGTCTCCATCCGCCAGCAGGACGCCGGGATGCCGCATCAGGATCGGGCCGAACCGCAGTCCGCCGCCCTGCCCCGCGCCTGGCACGGGATGGCGCAGCACTCCCACGTCGAGCCGGTCCTCCAGGATCGCGGCGGCCTGCGCCGCGCTGCCCATCTCGGTCAGCGACAGCCGTACCTCGGGGCAGCGGTCCCGAAAGCCCGCGATCAGCGCGGCGAGAACGGAGGCACCGAGGTCGGCGGGGATCCCGGCCCGGACGATCGCCGCGTCGGCGCGTGCCATGCCTGACAGCAGGTCGCGCACGCGCTCGACCCGGGCCACGATGTCGCGGGCCTCGGGCAGGAGCAGCCGCCCGGCGTCCGTCAGCGCGACCTGCCTGCTCGACCGCTCGAAGAGCCGCACACCGAACTCGTCCTCCAGACGCTTGATCCGCTGGCTCAACGGTGGCTGGGCCATGCCGAGGCGGGCCGCCGCATTGCCGAAGTGCAGCTCTTCGGCCACTGCCAGGAAGTAGCCGAGGTGCCGGACGAGGTCCATGAACAGCTACCATATCTGAATACATATTGATTGTTAAAGATATCCATATTGGACATGAACCATGTGTCTCTGGTCCCCTGGGCGTGCACGCGATCAAAGGGGGACGAATGCGAGAGCGGGCCGTATATGGGAAAAGACCGCGGGGGCGGTGGTGGCTGGTGATCGCCGCGGTGCTCGTCCCAATCACCGCAGCGGGGGGCGTGGTGTGGGCACTGCGCACGAAGGGCTCGCCGGAGGAGACCGCCAGGCTGTTCCTGGCGGCATGGTCACGGTCGGACTACGCGGCGATGCGCGAGCTCACCGCGGATCCGCCTACCGCCTTCGAGGACTGGTACCGCCGGTTCCACGACGATCTGAAGTTGTCCGCCCAGCGATTCCGGATGATCGGGAGCACGGAGAAGGCCGAGGGAGAAGACGTCCGGTTCCGCGCCGAGCTGTCCGGGCCGGTGGACTTCTCCTTTGACGGGGTGCTGCGGCTGGTCGAGCGAGATCGCGTCTGGCGGGTCTCCTGGACTCCCGCGGCCATTCACCCGAAGCTCGCGCGAGGACGCCGCGTCCGGCTCACCACGCTGCCGGCCGAGCGTGCGCCCGTCACCGCCGCCGACGGCAGCCGGATCGACACCCCGCAGGCCCCGGGATCCGTCCAGCAGATCGTCGAGCAGCTGGCCGAGCAGTACGGCTCGCGCCTGACCGGGACCGCCTCCGCCAGGGTGGACGTGATCGACACCGCCACGGGCAAGCGGGTGGACACCGTGGCGACCGGTGGCTCCGAACCCGGCGAACCGCTGGCCACCACACTCGATCCCCGGGTCCACCGGGCAGGCGCCGACGCCTTGGACAGGGTGACCAGGCCCGCCTCACTAGTCGCCGTCCGGCCCTCTACCGGCGAGATCCTGGCCGTCGTCAACAAACCCGGCGGCTACAACCGGGCGCTGCTGGGCACGTACCCGCCCGGCTCCACCTTCAAGATCGTGACCGCCTCGGCCCTCGTCGCGGACGGCGTCACGCCCGGCGAGACCGTACGCTGCCCCGCGGAACAGAACATCGGCGGCTTCCCGTTCCACAACGCGGGGTTCCACGACTACGGCGCGCTCCCCTTCCGCGACGCCTTCGCCCACTCCTGCAACACCACCTTCGGCTCCATGGCGGTTAAGCTGCTCGGCTCCGAGCGGCTGGCCAAGGTGGCCGCCGACTTCGGCTTCGGCGCCCGAATCAAAATCGGGATCCCCGCCGTCGACGCCGCATTCCCCGCGCCGCACGACGACACCGACCTCGCCTCGGCGGCCATCGGACAGGGCCGGGTGCTCGCGAGCCCGCTGAACATGGCCTCCGTCGCCGGGGCGATCGCCAGCGGCACGTGGCGGCAGCCCAGGCTGGTCGCCGCCGCTCTCGTCCCCGACGGCGCCCCGCCGCGCAGGCTGGAGCCCGCGGTCGTGTCCGCGCTGCGCAGGCTGATGCCCGCCGTCGTCAGCGAGGGAACGGCCAGCGGCGTCTCCTTCCCCTCCGGCACGGCCGGCAAGACGGGCACCGCGGAGTACGGCTCGGGCAAGGAACCGCCCACGCACTCGTGGTTCATCGGCTACCGAGGAGATCTGGCCTTCGCCGTCATCGTCGAGGGCGGCGGCACCGGGGCCGCGATCGCCGCCCCGATCGCGGCCCGCTTCCTCAACTCGCTCAACTGAGGGTGGTGAGGCGGGCGACGGCGGCGACGACCTCGGAGGCGTTGGACAGGTCGGGCAGCACGATGTCGGCGCCCGCCTCCCGCAGCTCGGCGGCCGTGGATCGGCCCGACGCCACCGCGATCATGCCGGCGCCGCCGATCCGCGCCGCCTGGACGTCACGGGTGGAATCCCCGATCAGCACGGTGTTGCCGGCCGTGAAGGCCGAGCCGTACTTGGCCTTGGCCCTGCCCTGTGCCACCTGAAGCAGCGTGGCCTTGGGATAGACCTCCTCGCCGTAGCCGCCGACTTCGAAGTCGATCCACTTGTCCAGCCCGAACGCCCCGAGCTTGTGCACCGCGTTGCCCTTGATGGTCCCCGTCAGCACCGACTGGACGACGCCGTCGAGCCGGGACACCGCCTTGAGCGCGTCCCCGGCCCCCGGCATCATTCGCCCGTCCTTCGCCAACCGCCGGTGCTTGTCCGCGAACGACACGGTCAGCGCGTCGAGGAACCTCGGCAGGTGATGGTCCTCGACGGCGACGCCGTTGACGGCCAGGGTCTCGAAGACGATCTCGGAGTCGGGGCGGCCCATCGCCGGAGCGAGCTTGACCAGCGGCCGACCGGTGACCATCCGGAACGCGTCCGCGTAGGCCGCGCGGCTGACGATCGTGACGTCGACCAGCGTGAGATCGACGTTCCAGAGAACGAGGCGGTTGATCGCGGCCTCCGGGAGGGATAAGAGGTGGTTCGCCCCCCAAGCGTACGGCTCCCGGTGGGCGGACCGTCAGACCAGGCCGAGGGCTTCGGACAGTGAGTCGACGACCGGGACGCCGACGCTCTTGAGGTCCGACCGCCTGGTCATCCCACCCGTGTAGAGGATCGCGCGGGCGCCGACGTGCTGTGCCGCGTGCGCGTCGTCCACGCTGTCGCCGATGACGACCACCTTCTCCGGGTCCAGGTCGAGCGCCTTGAGGTGCTCGACCATGTGCTCGGCCTTCGTGCCGCCGGACGCCGAGCGCAGCCCGTCGACCCGGGTGAAATGCCCGTCGATGCCGAGGTCGCCGATCTTGCCCACCAGGCGTTCGTGGGCCCACATGGACAGCAGGGACTGCGTACGTCCGGCGTCCTTCCAGGCCCCCAGGCTCGACAGGGCGCCTTCGGCGAGCTGGCACGCCTCCATCAGGCGGTGGTAGTGCTCGTGGAAACCGAGGTCGAGCGCCTCCCACTCGCCGTCCCTGAGCGACCGGCCGAGCATGCGCTCGTACGCCACCCAGATCGGCCGGGTGTAGACCTCCCGGAAGCCGTCCACGTCGTACGGCCCCAGCCCGTACGGCTGGAAGATCTCGTTCGTCGCCTCGACGACAGCGTCGATGTCGTGGAAGAGCGTGCCGTTCCAGTCCCAAACTATGTGTGTCATATGTCCTTGAGCCTAATAGCGATCGCTGACATTTCCGTGAAGGCCGAGGGGTCAGGTCAGGAGGTAGGGGATTTCCTGCGTGGCGTACCACATGAGCTCGTGGTCCTCCGCCCCGTCCACCACGAACCGGGCGTCGTCGTCGCCGGCGTCCGCGGCGGGAAGCGCCGCCATCGCGGCCTCCACATCCGGTACGGCGTCGAGGTCGTCCACGTGGACGGAGGCGAACTTCGTGAGCGGCACCGGTTCGAGCAGCCGCACCCTCCCGCGGTCCTCCAGATCCGTGCCGACCTTGACCATGTCATCCGGCACCTCGGCCGCGATCACGACCCGTCGGCCGGCAGCCTTGATGTCCTTGATGTCCTCGATGTCCTCGGCCCGCTCGGCCGCCAACATCCGCAGCGAGGCCCGGGCCGCCTCGGTCAGCGCCACGTACTCGAGTTCCTCGGTGTCACCCGAGACATACCACTCCACCAACGCCGGCGTTACGGCGTAACCGGTCAGCGGGGCGGGCCCCAACTCTCCCGCGGCGACCAGTTCGGCCAGCGCGGAGAGTGTGCACGGCAGATACACGCGCATGCGTTCCTCGACTCACGACATCCGGATGGCAACGGCCCCCGGAGAACCAGATTCCCACCTTAGAACCACCGGGGAGGCGGGTCCGAAGAACCCCGGCCGCGTGTCATGCCGGCCCGAACCGCATGCCGAAGAGCCGTTCCATCTCGGCGATGGTGACCGGTGGCTCCGTGTGGTGGATGCCGACGAGGCCGAGACCCGAGGCGGCCTGGATGTTCGCCTCGATGTCGTCGATGAAGACGCACTGCCCGGCCTCGAGGGCGAGCAGGCCGAGCGCGTGCCGGAAAATGCGCGGTTCCGGCTTGCGCATGCCAACCTCGCCCGAGATGACGACGGCGTCGAAGAGCCCGTCCCAACGATCGCGGGGATACTCGTTGGCCCAGGAGTTGGACACCAGGCAGGTGCTGAGCCCGGCGGCACGGGCCTGCCTGAGCATCTCGTGCATCTCCTCGACCGGATGGAACCCGGCGAACATCCGGGTGAGCAACCCGTCCACCTCGGGCGGCACGCCGTCCAGAGTCAGCAGACGGGCCGCGAGGTCCCGCTCGAACTCGGCGGCCGGGATCTCCCCGCGCTCCAGCGCGTGGATCGGGTTCTCCATGCCCGGCCCGAGCCCGCCCTCATACGCCTGCCGTACCAGTTCGCGCATCACCTCCCGGTAATGCCGGGAGTCGATCCGATCGGCCTCCATCCACTCGGCTATGGACTCCGCCATGCTCGTCGTGAGCACACCGGCCCAGTCGATCAGGACGCCTTTGAGCACCGTACCCCCCTTTGACGCTCATCCAATATAGGCGCGGATCACACCAATCGGGCGGATGACGCGGCGCCATGATCAGGATTTCGCGGCCACTTTCCCGGCCAGCCGCTTGGCGATCTTGAGATTCGCGGCGGACCTCACCGCCCGCGGATCGGTGCGCGCCGTCCCGAACACGCCGCGCGCCTGTTTCAGCCGCAGGATGCGCAGCACCGACTCATCGAGCCGTTTCTCGCTGATCCGCCCCGACTCGACCGCCCTGAGCACCGCGTGGTACGCCTTGGGCAGGTCGGGCGGCATGAGCAGGACGTCGGCACCGGCCAGGATGGCGCGGACGGCCACCTCGGCGTCGCCGTACTTCTCACGCACCCCCGCCATGCCGAGCGCGTCGGTGGTGATCACTCCGTCGAAACCCAACTCCCCGCGGAGCAGGCCGGTCAGGATCGGCCGGGACAGGGTCGCGGGATCGCCGGACGGGTCGAGCTCCGGCATGACCACGTGCGCCGTCATGATCGCGTCCACGCCGTGCTCGATCGCCTCGCGGAACGGCGGGGCATCCAGCCTCCGCCACTGAGCCTTCGAGTGCTTGATCACGGGAAGGCCCGTGTGGCTGTCGACCGCCGTGTCCCCGTGACCGGGGAAGTGCTTGGCGACCGAGGCGACACCGGCGGCGTGGAAGCCGTCCACGGCCGCCCCCACCATGACCGCGACCTTCCGGGGATCGGAGCCGTAGGCCCGGGGGCCGATCACCGGGTTGCCGGGATCGACGTTGACGTCGGCGACCGGGGCGAAGTCGAGCAGGATGCCGAGTGCCCGCAGCTCCTTCCCCGTGACCCGGGCCGCGTCGCGAGCGTTGACGGGGTCGCCGGTGGCTCCGATGGCGCCAGCCCCGGGCAGCTTGGTGATCACTGAGCCGAGCCGGGACACGGTGCCGTTCTCCTGGTCCACCCCGATCACCAGGGGTGTCTTCCGCGAGGCCCTGCGCAGCCCGGTGGTGAGCGCGGCGACCTGCCGGGCGTCGGAGACGTTGCCCGCCCAGGGGAAGAGGATCACTCCGCCCGGCCGGTACTTCGCGACCACCTCGGCCGGCGTCGCCACGCCGTACCTCGCCCGGTTCTCCTTGCTGGACGAGCCGGCATGTGAGCCGTACACCACGGCGAAGAAGAGCTGGCCGACCTTGTCCTCCAGGCTCATCGCGGCGAGAGCCTCCCGCGCGCTCTTCGACGCCGCCTCCTTCGACGACTCGCTCCGCTCGGAGGCCGCACTGTCGGCAGCGGCGTCGGCCGCCTCGTCCACGGCGGGTGACGACTCGGTGGGGACCGACCGCGCCGAGACCGACGGAGATCCCGGAGGCCTCGGCGTGGTTTCTGTGCTGCCGAACCCGGCCGAGCAGCCCGTGGCGAGCAGCACCGCCACGCCCAGGATGACGGCGCCGGCTCTCGCGCCGCCCCTGGAGGCCGTCGCACCGGAGGAACCGGTCAGTGGTCGCTCCGCTCCCTTCGGTCCGATTTCGCCCGGCCTGGTCGCTCCCGCAAATCGTGACACGCTGTTTACCGTAGCCGCGCCAGTCACATGCTCGCCGCCGAACCTCCGGCCTGTGGAAAACCCGGGGGTCAGGTTCGGGAAAGCGCCGCTTCCGCGGCGGCCCTGGCGTCGACGGCCGACCGAGCGGAACGCGCGGCGGACGCGGCGGCGGCGCACTGCGCGAGCGTGTGCCGGATCAGCGCCGCCCGCACCGCGGGCAGCGCTGGAGCGGCCATGGAAAGCGAGGTCACGCCCATGCCGACGAACACGCAGGCGAGCACCGGATCGGCGGCCGCCTCTCCGCAGACCCCGCATTCCTTGCCCGCGCCGGACGCCGCCGAGGCCGTCGCCGCGACGAGGTCGAGGACCGCCGGATGCCACGGGTCCTGCAGCCCGGCGACCGAGCCGACCTGACGGTCGGCCGCGAGCGCGTACTGCGTGAGGTCGTTGGTTCCGACCGACAAGAAGTCGACGGCCCCGACCAGGTCCGCGGCCCGCAGCGCCGCCGCCGGCACCTCGATCATGATGCCCGGGCTCGCGAGCCCGGCCGTACGGCAGGCCAGCGCGAACCACTCCGCCTCCTCGGCGGTCGCCACCATCGGCGCCATGACCTGGGCTTTCGCCGACGTTCCCGTGGCGGCGGCGGCCAGCGCGGCGAGCTGGACGTTCATGACGGCCCGGTGGCGACGCAGCAGCCGCAGGCCCCGCTCTCCCAGCGCCGGATTCGGCTCGACGCCGGACGGCGGCAGGAAGGCGAGCGGTTTGTCGGCGCCCGCGTCCAGGGTCCTGACCACGACACGGCCGCCGGGAAACGCCTCGAACACCGCCCGGTAGGCCTCCGCCTGCTCCGCCGCGGACGGCGCGGCCGCCCGGCCGAGAAAAAGGAACTCGGTGCGGAACAGGCCCACCCCCTCCGCGCCGTACGCGAGCGCGCTCTCGACGTCACGTGGGCCGCCGATGTTCGCCAGCAGCGGTACGGCATGGCCGTCCGCGGTCATCCCCCGCCTGAACGAATGTGGCCCGGGAACCTGGGGAGCAGACACGGCCGACAGCACGGCCCGTCCGGCCCGGGCGACGCGGCGGGCACGCGCCACCTCGTGGGCCGGTGGCGAGAGCCGTACGCTGCCGCCGGCACCGTCGACGAGCAGCGGCACACCGGGCGGGATCGCGGTCGCGCCCGTGCAGCCGACGACGGCCGGAACGCCCAGCGAGCGGGCGAGGATCGCGGTATGACTGGTCGGGCCACCCTGCTCGGTCACGAACGCGGCGACGGCGTCCGGGGACAGCAGCGCGGTGTCCGCGGGCGCGAGATCTCTGGCCACCAGCACGAACGGCGTCGCGACGCCCATGCCCGACCCGGCGGCCGCGAACTCGGCCGCGCCGGGCAGCGGCCGTCCGGTGAGCAGCGCGATCACGCGATCACGGACGTCGTCGAGATCGGCGACCCGCGCGCCGAGGTAGCCCCCGGCCGCCGCCAGAAGGCCCCGATATGTGCCGAAGGCCGCGAAAACGGCCCGCGGCGCGGCGACCCCCCGGTCGATCAGCTCACCCGTTCGGACCGCCAACTCCGGGTCGCGAGCCATCATCGCCTGGGCATCGAGCACCTGCTCGGCCTCACCGCCCACCCGCGCGCCGCGTGCCTCCAGGTCGGCCGCCACCTGTTCGAGCGCACATTCGGCCCGTTCCCGCTCGGCTCGCGCGTCTCCGTCGTGCCGCGCCCCCGCTTCCGGCTCCGGGACGTCCATCACCAGGACGCGGGCCGGGCCGTACCCGATGCCGGGACTGACGCCCGTTCCCGTGAGCGTCGGCGGCGGCGCCGTCGGCACCTGCCCCATGGAAGTCAGGGGGCCGACACTATCTCGACCAACTGGTCGAGCAGTTCGTCGGCGCCCTCGCCCTCCGCGGACACGACGATGAAGTCGCCCTGCTCCACGTCGAGGGAGAGCACGGCGAGGATGCTCTTCGCGTTCACCGGTGGGCCGTCCACCTTTGCGATCGTGACGTCGAAGGGCGCCTTCGCCGCCGTCTGCACGAACGTCGCCGCCGGTCGGGCGTGCAGCCCCACCTCGGACGTGACAGTCACCTTGCGTTCTGCCACGCTTCCTCCTTCGTCAGATGGACCAGGCCATCGAACTTTCCGCCGGGAACCAGTCAACACTCCCGATCGGTGATCCGTCACGCCCACTGGAACAGGGGATCCCCGGCGTCCACCCGGCCCTCGGCCACCTCGCCGACCATCCCGTCCCCGGCGTCCAGGGCCACGACCGGGCAGACCGGCGACCGCCCCCCGGCTTCGACCGCCGCCGGGTCCCAGGCCACCACGGGCTGCCCGGCCAGGACCCGGTCGCCCTCAGCGGCGAGGAGCGCGAAGCCCTCGCCCCTGAGTTGCACGGTGTCGATGCCGAGGTGCACCAGCACCCCCTTCCCGTCGTCCCCCACCACGATGTAGGCGTGCGGATGCAGTTTCACGATCGTGCCGCTGATCGGGGCCACGGCCTCGCCGGACCTCCGCTCAGGGTCGATCGCCATACCCGGCCCCACCATCCCCTGAGAGAAGACCAGATCCGACACGGCGGCCAGGCCGATGGCCGCCCCCGCCACCGGGGCGAGAACCGTCGTCAACGGAGCGCCTTTTGCCGGCGTATCCGGCACATCTGGGACGTCCGGCCCATCCGGCCCGCTCCCCCTGTCCGTTCAGTCCCGCATGCCCAGGTCGTGTCCTGCCTCACCCATCAGCCGACGATGTCCTCGATGTCGCTGGCGATCGTGTCGGCCTCCGGGCCCACCACGACGTGGACGATGTTGCCCGTCGCCATCACGCCGTGGACGCCGGCCGCCCTGAGCGCGGCCTGATCGACCTTCGAGGCGTCACGCACCTCGGTCCGCAGCCGCGTGATGCACGGCTCCACCTCGATGATGTTGTCGGCGCCACCGAGTCCGGCGACGATCGCCTCGGCGTCCGCGGCCATGAGTCCTCCAAGAGTTCTGGGTCGTCTCCGGCAAATCATGTCCTGCCGCGCGTACCCCGGGGGCCGTTCGCCCTAGGTCGATTCGCTCAGTCGCCCGGCCTCTCAGTCGGTCTGGGTCACCTTCTTCAGCCCACGAGGAGAGTCGGGGTCGATGCCGAGCCTGCGCGCGAGCGCCTCGGTCAGCAGCTGCCCCGGAACGATGAGTCCCATCGGCGCCAACCACTCCGGCAGGTCCGGGCCGTTCAGTGCCGCGGTCGAGGCGCCGGCCAGTCCGGCGCCGCCGCCCACGCCGAAGGCGGACGCGCCCGCACCGGTCACCCGTTCGGCCAGCGAGATGGTGCCCGCCAGCGTGGGCCCCTCCCCCGCAGCCACCAGGATCGCGGGGGTGTCCTCGTCGACGACCGCGATCGGGCCATGCAGCAGGTCCGCGTACGAAAGCCCCATGGCGTGCAGGTAGCACGCCTCCTTGAGCTTGAGCGCGAGCTCCAGGGCCGTCGAGAACACCATGCCGCGGCCGGAGACGACCACGCCGGGCTTGCCGGCGAGGCCCCCGACAACCGCCTCCAGGTCACCCGGATCGGAGATCAGCTTCTCGACCGCGTCCGGGACCCGCCGCAGGTCGCCGGGGTCGACGTCGGCACCGAGCCCGATGGCGAGTACGGCCAGCGCGGCGAGCTGGGTCGTGTAGGTCTTGGTCGCGGGGACGGCCTTCTCCTCGCCGGCCAGCGTGCACAGGGCGAGATCGGCGGTCTGGGCCAGCGGAGACGACTCTCCGCCGTTGGTGACGGCGATGGTCTTCGCGCCGCAGTCGCGCGCCCACTGGAGCGTTTCGACGATCTCCTCGGTGCGGCCCGACTGGGACAGGCCCACGGCGAGCACGCCGTCGAGGTCGATCCTGCGCCGGTACGTCGTCGCGATCGAGGGGGCGCCGAGCGCCGCCAGGCGACCCGCCCTCGCCTCGATCAGGTAGCGGCCGTAGACTGCCGCGTTGTCGGAGGTCCCGCGGGCCACGAACAGCACGTGACGAGTATCTCTCGCGACTGCCTCGACCTCCCCGGTCCTGGGCAGCAGCGCCTCGAGCGTGGCTCGGATGGCCGCGGGCTGCTCGGCGATTTCACCGCGCATCCTGGTAGTCATCGAATGATCTTCCTTTGCCTCGCGAGACATGGCCGTTACCGATCCGTCTCCGGTCCATACATTGACACATATTTCCAGCATGTGGTCTAGTCCGGACTAGACCAGTACGAACGATAACCCATCGCGTGATCCGGATCGAGAGGGGAGGGATCAGTGGCGAAGATCGACCCGGACAGCCCGGTGCCCAAGTACTTCCAACTTCGAGAGATCCTGCTCGACCTCATCGACAGCGACGAGCTGCCCATCGGGGCGGCGATTCCGTCCGAGCGTGACCTGTGCCAGCGCTTCGGCCTGTCCCGCATGACGGTGCGGCAGGCCGTGGACCACCTGGTGTCCGAGGGACGGCTGCACCGGGTTCCCGGCAAGGGCACATTCGTCGCCCGGCCGAAGATCGAGCTGGCCCTCCAGCTCACCTCGTTCACCGACGACATGCGGGCGCGCGGTATGGAACCGGGCTCGCGGGACCTGGACCGGCGCGTGGTCCGGGCCAGCGCGCACCTCGCCCGGCAGCTCGGCATCCAGCCGGGGGACGCCGTGCACTTCATCGAGCGTCTGCGCACGGCGGACGGGGAACCGCTGAGCATCGAGCGCGCCCACATCCCGGTGGCGCTCGCGCCCGACCTCGACGCGTTCGACCTGACCGGTCGGTCGCTGTACGCGCTCCTGGAGTCGCGCTACGGCCTCGTGATGGAGGCCGGGGAGCTCACGATCGACGGCGGGATCGCCGACCCGGACGACGCCGACCTGCTCAAGCTGCCCCGCGGCGGGCCCGTGCTGCTGCTGCAGCGCCGTTCGTTCGCCGGAGGGGTGTGCGCCGAGCTCGGGGTCTCCACGTACCGCGCCGACCGCTACCAGCTCCGGACGCTCCTCGAAATCCCGGCCAGACGCTCTTAGGTGTGTCCGACGCTCTCCAGCTAGCGTTGAACACCTCTGGCGATCCTCCTCCCCGTTCTCCCCCGCTGGAGGAACATCGATGAGCTCCACCTCCGCCGACGCGGGGCTCCCCGCCACTCCCGAGCGGCGGCAGTCCCCGGTGATGGCCGTGCTGTCCCGGATCGGCCGGTCGCTCATGCTGCCGATCGCGGCGCTGCCGGCGGCCGCCGTTCTCCTGCGCGTGGGTGAGGACGACCTGCTGGGCCGTACGGACAATCCGACCCTGGACAAGATCGCGCAGGTCGTGGGCGGCGCGGGCGACGCGCTGTTCGACGCACTGCCGCTGCTGTTCGCCGTGGGGGTGGCGGTCGGTTTCGCCCGGCGCGCCGACGGATCGACGGCCCTCGCGGCCGTCGTCGGCTACCTGGTCTGGGACCGGGTCACCCATCTGATGTTCTTCGACACCTCGGCGGACTCGGCCATTCGGGAGAAGGTGACGCAGACCGTAGTCGACAGTGACGGCAAGGTCACGGGCGTGCTCGACCTCGCGTCGGCCAACCCGACAGGTGTGCTGGGCGGCATCCTGATCGGCATCGTCACCGCCCTGCTCTGGCAGCGGTACTACCGGATCAAACTGCCCGCCTGGTTGGCCTTCTTCGGGGGGCGCCGGTTCGTTCCGCTCGTCACCGCCCTGGCGGCCCTGATCCTCGGTGTGGTCTTCGGCCTGATCTGGCCGCCCATCGGCCAGGTGGTCAGTGACTTCGGTGACTGGCTCGCCCGCCACTCCACAGAGGGGGCCGGGATCTACGGCGTCGTCAACCGGGCGCTCATTCCCTTCGGCCTCCACCACTTCGTCAACTCGATCGTCTGGTACACGGTGCCGGGATGCGAAATCGGCACGGTTCACACGACGGGTGACATGTGGTGCTATTTCGCTGGCCAGCAGGGCGCGGGCGCGTTCATGGCCGGTTTCTTCCCCGTCATGATGTTCGGCCTCCCGGCCGCCGCCCTCGCCATGTGGCGCGCCGCTCCCCCGCATCGGCGGGCGACCGTGGGCGGCATCATGCTCTCCGCCGCGCTCGTCTCGTTCGTCACCGGCATCACCGAGCCGATCGAGTTCGCGTTCATCTTCGTGGCTCCGGTCCTGTTCGCGGTACACGCACTGCTCACCGGCATCTCGATGGCACTGGTCGCGGGCCTCGGCGGACGGCTCGGGTTCGGGTTCTCCGCCGGCGCGATCGACGCCGGCCTGAACGCGACCAAGGACAACACGCACAACTTCCCGCTCATCATGCTGATCGGGGTCTGTTACTTCTTCGTCTACTACTTCCTGTTCAGTTTCCTGATCAAGAAGATGAACATCATGACGCCGGGACGCGAGCCGGAGCCCGACGTCGATTCCGGAGAGTTCACGGACACCGCCCCCCGCACCTGATCCTCCCGCGAATCGCCGGACCGTAATGCGTTCACCTCGCCGGCCGTAATCTGGCCGAGGATCATCGGAGGCACCCCAACTGAGGGGAAGCTTTCCCGTGGAATGGGGAGATAAGGCCGCGCCGAGCGACAAAGTTGGCGTCCTGTGTATCAGACGGGGGAACCGGAACCTCTATTAGGCAGCGGATTTCCCCTGCCCCGAACGACGACCGCCTTCCCGAACGACGACCGCCCCCGAATGACGACCGCCCCCGAATGACGAACAGGGAGTCTCGATGCCCAAGCCGATCCCGCTGCCCAGGATCATGTCCGTGCCCCCCGCGGATCCGCCGTACGACGACGAGCGCGCGGCGGCGGACGGCGCGGCCGAAGGCGGCATGCCCATGACGTACGGCTCGCTCGCCCTGGCCCACGTGCCGGAGGCCCCCGCACCCGCCAGGGTGCCCGAAACCATCCCGCAGGCCCGGAGTGCCGCACTGCGGGAAGCGGTACGGGCACGGGGAACGGTGCGGGCGCGGGGAGCCCGGCCCGATGAGCGGCACCTGCGCTGTCTCGGTCAGGCCATGGCCGAGGTCCTCGCGGGCCGGCGACCCGCGGAGACCGTGCAGGACAGGCTGTCAGAGCGGGCCTACCGCGAGTTGGTCCGCGCCGGAAAGATGATCCATGCCGAGCGGCCGCCGCTGGTGGGGCCGCCGCATGCGCAGTGGCCCCGCGACGGTGTGGCGGAGATGTGCGTGCTCGTCCACTGCGGGACACGCAGCCGGGTGCTCGCGCTACGCCTGGAGCGTTTCGGCGTCCAGTGGCTGGTCACGGAGTTCGAGACCGCCTGACAGCGCCGGCGGGAAGCGAGAATCCCCGCCGGGGTCCGCCCGGCGGGGATTCTCGTTCGGATCACGCCTCGGCGTTCCTCGGATCGCCGTGGCAGCGCTTGAACTTCTTGCCCGAGCCGCACGGGCAGGGCGCGTTGCGCTCGGTGTTGCCGTACGCGGCACGCTGCTCCGGCGTGGAACGCACCCGGCTGACCTCGACGTCGCCGGACTCGCTCGGGGCGCTGTAGACCATCTCGGTCGGCCGGGACGGCCGCCGCAACGCCTGCGCGATGATCGAACCGGCCTGCGCGACCGCCGTGTCCTCCTCGATGTTCTCCTCGACGATCGGATTGGCCTGCACCTCGACCTCGAGGTTGAACAGGTAGCCGACCGACTCCTCCTTGATGCCGTCGAGCATCGCGGCGAACATCTCGTAGCCCTCGCGCTGGTACTCGATCAGCGGGTCCTTCTGGGCATAGGCGCGCATGCCGATGCCCTCCTGGAGGTAGTCCATCTCGTAGAGGTGCTCACGCCACTTTCGGTCGAGAACCGAGAGGATGACCCGGCGCTCCAACTCGCGCGTCGCCTCGCTGCTGAGCTGCTCCTCCCGCTGGCCGTACGCCTCGAGCGCGTCGGCCTTGACCTTCTCCGCGATGAACTCGGCGGACAGGTCCTCCCGCTCGCCGCCGGCCGCCTCGATGAGCTCCTCGACGGTGAACGAGACCGGGTAGAGCTGGCCGAACGCCTTCCACAGCGTGTCGAGGTCCCACTCCTCCGCGAAGCCCTCGCCGGTGGCGCCCTTGACGTAGTCGTCGATGACGTCGGTGACGAAGACCCGCACCTGCTCGTGCAGGTCGGCGCCCTCCAGCACGCGGCGACGCTCGGCGTAGATCACCGTGCGCTGCCGGTTCATGACCTCGTCGTACTTGAGGACGTTCTTGCGGATCTCGAAGTTCTGCTGCTCGACCTGGTGCTGGGCGGAGGCGATCGCCTTGGACACGATGCCCGACTCGATCGGCACGTCGTCCGGAATGTTGAGCCGCGTCATGATCATCTCGACCTTGGCCGCGTTGAACAGCCGCATCAGGTCGTCTTCGAGCGACAGGTAGAACCGGGACTCGCCCGGGTCGCCCTGACGGCCGGAACGGCCGCGCAGCTGGTTGTCGATGCGCCGGGACTCGTGCCGCTCGGTGCCCAGCACGTAGAGCCCGCCGCTCTCGATGACCTCCACGTGCTCGGTCTTGACGGCCTCCTTGGCCTTCTCCAGCGCCTCGGGATAGGCCTGCTCGTACTCCTCCGGAGTCTCCGACGGCGACAGCCCGCGCTGCTGCAGCTCCAGGTCGGCGCGGAACTCGGGGTTACCGCCCAGCATGATGTCGGTGCCGCGGCCCGCCATGTTCGTGGCGACGGTGACCGCGCCCTTGCGGCCGGCCTCGGCGACGATCGTGGCCTCACGGGCGTGGTTCTTCGCGTTCAGCACCTCGTGCGGCACGCCCTGGCGCTTGAGCATCCGGGAGAGCTTCTCGGACTTCTCCACGCTGGTGGTGCCGACCAGGACCGGCTGGCCCTTCTCGTACCGCTCCTTGATGTCCTCGACGCAGGCCTGGAACTTGGCGTCCTCGGTCTTGTAGACCACGTCGGCCTGGTCCTTGCGGACCATCGGCCGGTTGGTCGGGATCGGGACCACGCCGAGCTTGTAGGTCTGGTGGAACTCGTTGGCCTCGGTGGTGGCCGTGCCGGTCATGCCGCCGAGCTTGTCGTACAGGCGGAAGTAGTTCTGCAGCGTGATCGTGGCGAGTGTCTGGTTCTCGTCCTTGATCTTTACACTTTCCTTGGCCTCGATGGCCTGGTGCATGCCCTCGTTGTAGCGACGGCCGTGCAGGACGCGCCCGGTGAACTCGTCGACGATCAGGACCTCGCCGTCGACGACGATGTAGTCCTTGTCCTTCTTGAACAGTTCCTTCGCCTTGATCGCGTTGTTGAGGAACTGAACGAGGTGGGTGTGCTCGGGCTTGTACAGGTTGTCGATGCCGAGCCAGTCCTCGACCTTCTCGACACCGGCCTCGAGGACGCCGATCGTGCGCTTCTTCTCGTCGACGACGTAGTCGCCGGTGCTCTCCTCGCCGTCCTTGCCCTCGGTGCCGCGGCGCAGCCTCGGGACGATCTTCGCGAACTCGGTGTACCACTTGCCGGACTGCTCACCGGGACCGGAGATGATCAGAGGGGTGCGTGCCTCGTCGATGAGGATGGAGTCGACCTCGTCGACGATCGCGAAGTTGTGGCCGCGCTGGACGCACTCGTCCATCGACCAGGCCATGTTGTCGCGCAGGTAGTCGAAGCCGAACTCGTTGTTCGTGCCGTAGGTGATGTCCGCGTTGTACTGCCTGCGGCGCTCGTCCGGCGGCATGTTCGCCAGGATCACGCCGACCTCGAGGCCGAGGAAGCGGTGGACGCGGCCCATCGTCTCGGCGTCGCGCTTGGCCAGGTAGTCGTTGACCGTGACGACGTGGACGCCCTTGCCGGACAGGGCGTTGAGGTAGCTCGGGAGAGTACAGGTCAGGGTCTTGCCCTCACCGGTCTTCATCTCCGAGATGTTGCCCATGTGCAGGTTGACCCCGCCCATGAGCTGCACGTCGAAGTGGCGCTGCCCCAGCACCCGGCGGGCGGCCTCGCGCACGGTCGCGAACGCCTCGGGCAGCAGGTCGTCGAGAGACTCGCCGTCGGCGTAACGCTGTTTGTACTCGTCGGTCAGCGCGCGAAGCTCGGCGTCAGACAGGCTCTTGAAGTCCTCTTCAATGGAGTTGACCTGCTCGGCGATCCGCTTGAGCTTCCGCAGAGTCTTGCCTTCGCCGGCGCGAAGGATCTTGTCGAGAATGGCTGGCACTGTTAGTAGAGCTCCTCGCAGGTCTACCCCGGGCGGTCCGACCGGAGTGGGAGGACGAGACACACACTTCCCCGCAACCATCGTAGGCTGTTCCGCCACCGGACACAGCCATCGCCGACGGGCCGGAGCGGCGTGCCGCATTCGCATGAGTTATAACGAGCGAAACGCCTGAGGGGTTCCCCCGATGTGCCGACCGTGGTGACCATCAGGTAGAAAACGGGGTATGGCACAGAGCGGACACCAAGGCAGCCACGCGGGAAGCCCCAAATCGTGGCTCGCCGTCAGCACGATCCTCATCGGCTTCCTCGTTGGCGGGATCGCCCTCGTCGCGGGCCCCAACTGGCTGTACTTCTGGGTCGGCGTCGGCATCTGCGCGGTCGGCGGCCTGCTCGCGCTCGCGGTCGACATCTTCTCCGACGTGATCGTCGACGCGCCCCGGGAGATCGAAGCGCAGGAGCACCATTCCCCGTTCGAGCACCACAAGGCCTGAGCCGTACGGCCCCCGGCGGCGGTGTCCGGCGACCGACCGCCGACAGCCCCGTACCTTCGAAAGCCCTGGCCGCCGACGGCCCCTGACCTTCGAAAGAATGTCGGTCGCCCCGTTTAGCATCTTCGGATGTGACCGACCTGACCTCCGACGAGGCCCGCAGGATCATCTTGCGGGCCCAGGGTTTCCTCGGCGCGAGCGCGCGCGGCGGTGGCATGTCCGCCATGCTGCGGCGGGTGGGCGCCGTCCAGCTCGACACCATCTCTGTGCTGGCGCGCTCCCATGAACTCGTCGCGTACGCCCGGCTCGGTCCTGTCGGGCGTACGAAGGTGGAGCGCGCCTACTGGCACGACCCTCCGCGCGCCTTCGAATACTGGTGTCACGCCGCATGCGTCCTCCCCCTCGAACAGTGGCCCCTGTACGGCTTCCGCCGCCGGGCCTATCGTGAGCGGCGGTTTCGCTGGCACGAGGTGCCGCCGACGATCGACAAAATCCTGGATCTCGTCCGCTCGGAGGGACCGGTCACCACCGCGGACATCGGCGGAGCGCGTAATGGCGGCCCCTGGTGGGACTGGTCGGATTCCAAGATCGCGATCGAGTTCCTGCTCGACATCGGCGAGGTGGTCTGCACCCGGCGGATCGGCTGGCGTCGCGTCTACGACCTGGCAGAACGTGTGATCCCCGCCGATCTGCTGGACGAGGATCCCACCGACGCGGAGTGCGTCGCCGGGCTCACCGCGATCGCCGGCCGCTCCCTGGGCGTGGCGACCCGGGCCGACCTCGTCGATTTCACCCGGGTGAAGGGGAATTACGCCGAGTTGCTCGACGATGCCCTGCTGAGCGGTGCCGCCGGACTCGTGCCGGTACGGGTCGCCGGGTGGCCGCCGGCTCGACGCCGTTCCGGAGCCCGGGCTGGAGCGGAAACCGACACGGCCGGCGCCCCCAACGCCTGGGCGGACCCGGCCGCACTCGAGACGGAGCCCCGCGGCCGACACCGGACCACGCCGCTGTCGCCGTTCGACTCCCTCATCTGGGATCGGCCCCGAACTGAGCGGATCTTCGGGGTGAGCCACCGCCTGGAGGCGTACGTGCCGAAGGACAGACGGGTCCACGGCTATTTCGCGATGCCGGTCCTGGCGGGCGGGCAGATCATAGGCCGGGTGGATCCGGCGCGGGAGGGCCGCACGCTCGTCGCCCGGCAGGTCGGCTTCGAAGCCGGCGTCAGCCGTACCGCGGCGGGTCGCAGTGCGGCCATCACAGCTATGCGTGACGCGCTGACGGAGGCCGCGAGCTGGGTGGACTGCACGGATCTCCGGGTCGAGCGGATCACCTCGCCGGAGTTCGACGGACCGCTGCGGGCGGCGCTCGACGCCAAAAATCATGCGTGAGCGACCAAGGGATCATATAGCGTTTTCCGCGTGATTCCGACCTCCCGCAGCACCGTCTCCCCCGGGGGGCGCGCATGCTGAGCCGACTGCTCCGTACGTACCTGCGGCCGTACTCGTCGGCGCTGACCGCGGTGATTCTGTTCCAACTGGTCGGCACCATCGCCTCGCTGTATCTGCCCAGCCTGAACGCCGACATCATCGACAAGGGCGTCGCGACCGGCGACACCGGCTACATCCTGACCACCGGCGGCTGGATGCTGACTGTTTCCCTCGTCCAGATCACCTGCTCGATCGCAGCGGTCTACCACGGGGCCAAGGTGGCGGCCGGGTTCGGGCGGGACCTCCGATCTGCGATCTTCCACCAGGTGGGCGGGTTCTCCACCCGGGAGGTCACCCAGTTCGGCGCGCCCTCGTTGATCACTCGCAACACCAACGACGTGCAGCAGGTCCAGATGCTCGTGGTGATGACCTGCACGATGCTGGTCGCAGCGCCGATCATGGGCATCGGCGGCATCATCATGGCGTTGCGCCAGGACCTCGGGCTGTCCTGGCTCATGCTGGTCTGCGTCCCGGTGCTGCTGCTCGCGATCGGACTGATCGTCTCCCGGATGGTTCCGCAGTTCCGCGCCATGCAGACCCGCATCGACGTGGTCAACCAGGTGCTGCGCGAGCAGCTCTCCGGCATCCGCGTGGTGCGGGCCTTCGTCCGGGAGCGTGAGGAGACCCACCGGTTCGGCGAGGCGAACGACGCGCTGACCGAGACGGCGCTGCGCGTCGGACGGCTGACCGCGCTCATCTTCCCCACCGTGATGTTGATCCTCAACGCCTCCAGCGTCGCCGTGCTGTGGTTCGGCGCCGCCCGGGTGGACAGCGGAGAGATGCAGGTCGGCGCCCTCACCGCGTTCCTCATGTATCTGCTGCAGATTCTCATGTCGATGATGATGGCCACCTTCATCTCGATGATGATCCCGCGCGCCGCGGTCTGCGCCGAGCGCATCGGCGAGGTGCTGGACACCGAGTCGTCGGTGCGACCGCCCGAGCGCCCCGTACGGCAGGTGGACCGCCGCGCCGAGCTGGAGCTGCGCGACGTCGAGTTCCGCTATCCGGGGGCGGCGGCTCCGGTGCTGTCCGGCATCTCCTTCCACGCCGTCGCGGGACAGACCACCGCCGTCATCGGCAGCACCGGGTCGGGCAAGACGTCGCTGGTCTCCCTGGTGCCCCGGCTCTTCGACGCCACCTCCGGCGCCGTACTGATCGACGGCGTCGACGTACGCGATCTCGACCCTGAGATGCTCTGGTCGCGGATCGGCCTGGTGCCGCAGAAGCCGTACCTGTTCACCGGCACCGTCGCGAGCAACCTGCGGTACGGCAACCCGGACGCCACCGACGAGGAGCTGTGGGAGGCGCTGGAGGTCGCTCAGGCCCGCGACTTCGTCGAGGCGATGCCTGAGGGCCTGCAGGCGCCGATCACGCAGGGAGGCACGAACGTGTCCGGCGGCCAGCGGCAGCGGCTCTCGATCGCCCGGGCGCTGGTCGCCGAACCTGAGATCTACCTGTTCGACGACTCGTTCTCGGCCCTCGACCTGACCACCGACGCCCGGTTGCGCGCCGCGCTGCGCTCGTACACGGCCGAGGCCACCGTGGTCATCGTCGCCCAGCGGGTCTCCACGATCATCGACGCCGACCAGATCATCGTCCTGGACGACGGGCGCATCGTCGGCATCGGCACCCATGACGAACTGCTCGGCTCCTGCCCGACCTATGTCGAGATCGTCGAGTCCCAACTGACCATTGAGAGTGCGGCATGAGCGACCGGCCGACGGCGGCACCAACGCGACCGCGACCCCCCATGGGAGGCGGCGGCCTGGGAGGCCGCGGTTTCGGCGTGGGAATGCCCGCGGAGAAGTCCATGAACTTCGGGCCCTCTGCCCGGCGGCTGCTCCGGCGGTTGAGCCCCGAGCGTACGAGAGTCCTGGCCGTGATCGGCCTCGCCGTGATCAGCGTGGTGTTCTCGGTCATCGGACCGAAGATCCTCGGCCGCGCGACAGACGTGATCTTCAGTGGTGTGATCGGCGGCCAGTTGCCCGCCGGAATCAGCAAGGAGCAGGCGGTTCAGGCGGCTCGCGCCTCGGGCCGTGACAACTTCGCCGACATGGTCGCGGCGATGGACCTCGTCCCGGGTCACGGCATCGACTTCGGTGCGCTCGCCACGGCACTGGCCTGGGCCCTTGGGCTCTACGTCGCGGCGTCGGGCTTCATGTGGCTGCAGGGCTACCTGCTCAACGACGTGACCCAACGCACCGTGTTCCGGCTGCGGGCCGACGTCGAGGACAAGATCAACCGGCTACCGCTGCGGTTCTTCGACGGCCAGCCGCGCGGCGAGCTGCTCAGCCGGGTCACCAACGACATCGACAACGTGTCCCAGACCCTGCAGCAGACGCTGAGCCAGCTGCTGACCTCGCTGCTCACCGTGATCGGCGTGCTGGCCATGATGTTCGTCATCTCGCCGCTGCTCGCGGTGATCGCATTGGTGACCATCCCCGTCACGATGCTCGTCACCGGTCAGATCGCCAAGCGCTCGCAGAAGCACTTCGTCGCGCAGTGGGCCCACACGGGCACCCTGAACGCCCATATCGAGGAGGCGTTCACCGGCCACGAACTGGTGAAGGTGTTCGGACGCGGACCGGAGGTCGAGCAGGTGTTCCGGGAGCGGAACGACGCCCTGTACAAGGCGAGCTTCGGCGCCCAGTTCATCTCCGGAATCATCATGCCGACGATGATGTTCATCGGGAACCTCAACTATGTGGCCATCGCCGTCGTCGGCGCCGTACGGGTGGCCACGGGATCGATGAGCCTGGGCGACGTCCAGGCGTTCATCCAGTACTCCCGGCAGTTCACCCAGCCGTTGACCCAGGTCGCCTCGATGGCGAACCTGCTGCAGTCGGGCGTGGCGTCCGCCGAGCGGGTCTTCGAACTGCTGGACGCGGAGGAGCAGGAGCCCGACCCCGCCGAGCCGGCGCTGCCTGCCACCCGGCGGGGCCGCGTCGAGTTCGAGCACGTGTCCTTCCGTTACGACCCCGAACAGCCCCTCATCGAGGACCTGTCGCTGGTGGCCGACCCCGGGCACACGATCGCGATCGTCGGTCCCACGGGCGCGGGAAAGACCACGCTGGTCAACCTGATCATGCGCTTCTACGAGCTCGACGCGGGCCGCATCACCCTGGACGGCGTCGACATCACCGAGATGCGCCGCGAGGACCTGCGCTCGCAGATCGGAATGGTCCTCCAGGACACCTGGCTGTTCAGCGGCACGATCCGTGACAACATCGCGTACGGCAACCCGCGGGCCACCGACGAGGAGATCCACGCCGCCGCACGGGCCACGTACGTCGACCGTTTCGTCCGCACACTGCCCGACGGGTACGACACGGTGATCGACGAGGAGGGCGGCAACGTCAGCGCCGGCGAGAAGCAGTTGATCACGATCGCCCGGGCCTTCCTCGCCGACCCGTCGTTGCTCATCCTGGACGAGGCCACCAGCTCGGTCGACACTCGGACCGAGGTCCTGGTGCAGCATGCGATGGCCGCGCTCCGCAGCGACCGCACCAGCTTCGTCATCGCCCACCGGCTGTCCACCATCCGGGACGCCGACCTCATCCTGGTCATGGAGGCGGGCAGCATCGTCGAGCAGGGCACCCATGACGAACTGCTCGCCACCCATGGCGCCTACCACCGGCTGTACTCCGCGCAATTCAGCGGCGCCCTGGTTTCGGCCGACGAGGAGACGGCGACCAGCGGCTCCTAGGTGATCTCGAGCAGGCGCTCGCGGACGGCGTAGACCACGGCCTCCATCCGGGAGTGGAGCTGGAGCTTCTCCAGGATGTTGCGCACATGGTTCTTGACCGTGTTCTCGGAGATGAACAGCTCCTTGGCGATCTCCCGGTTGTTCATGCCCTTCGCGACGAGGCGGAGCACCTCCATCTCGCGTTCGGTCAGCTTGGGCACGGGGAGCTGCGGAGGGCGCTCGGCCTCCTTGCGGCTCATGTTCGCGAACTCGGAGATCAGCTTCGCGGCCATCGCGGGGTTGATGAGCGACTGGCCCTCGTGCACCCCGCGCACGGCGTCGGGCACCTCGTCGAGTTGGACGTCCTTGAGCAGATATCCGGTGGCACCCGCCTTGATCGCCTCGAAGAGATCCTCCTCCTCGTCGCTGACCGTCAGCATGATGATCCGGGTGCTCGGCACCGATTCCTTGATGGCTCGGGTCGCCTCGATGCCGTCCTGTTTCGGCATCCGGACATCCATGAGGACCACGTCCGGGAGCAGCCGGCCGGCCAGTTCGACCGCCTCCCGGCCGTCGCTCGCCTCGCCCACCACCTCGATGTCCGCCTCCGCGGCCAGCGCCAACTCAAGGCTGCGCCGGATCAGCGCGTGATCGTCGACGATCAGCACACGGATCGGCTCACCGCGACCGGCAACAGGGGCAACCTCATCGGATCGGGTCACGAAACCTCCTCGCGGGGGCCAAGGACGCTAATGCTCTTCCCGCAAACGTTCACGGTCAACGCACCGACCGTCATCATTACACGGTTCCGGACGAGATGCGGATCTTCATCTGCCGGCCGCATGACTTCCGGCCGTCTCGGCCGGCCTCCGGCGGAGGCCCCGGTCACCTGACGCCGTGCCTGGCGAGCACCTCCGATACCGCGGGTCCCATGGGGGTCAACTGCTGCTGAAGGGCGCGAAGCAGCACAAGCGGATCTTCAGCGGGTGCCTGATTAATCATGGATCGTCCTACTGGCCCGCCGAGTGCGAGCAGCGCATCCCTACCGATGTCGGGGATGTTGATGGCCGCGTCTCGGATCAGCTTGGCGCGGCCACGCAGGGATTCGGCGACCACACGGGCATTCCGCGTCATCGTCCCCAGCTCGGTCCGCACCCGGTCCTGATGAGGACCTTTCCAACGCATTCGGCCTACCGAATCGTTGACGGGCTTCAGCAACTCCTCGATGGCTTCGGCCAGATCCTGGTGTTCATGTGCCAACCGCAACAAGTCATCGCGTAGCGACATCCCCGTTTCCCATCCGATCGACACCGATGGTGTGAGAATACTTCCACGTCGTGCAAAGAACGGCTAGCTTCTTGTCCTGTGGATCCGGAGCGGGTGGTCGACCCAGACGAACTGGAAAAATTGGCCAAGCAGCTCACAGACAGGCAGCAACTGGCCGAGGAGTACTACAAGCGGGCCTGCCAGTTCATGGGACAGCCAGGGGCGAATCAGTTGGTGACCGTGCTGAAGTGGGCCACCGACACCGCCGGCGACCTGCGCGATCGCGCCCAGATCTCCCGAGCCGCGGATAAGGGCGGCGACCCCTTTGGGGCGTTGTCGACATTCGGTCTCACCACCGCAATCAGCAAGGTTTCCGGACAAGACAGAACCCGATTGGAGAATGACCTCAAAGCACTTATCGCCGATAACGCCAAGGCCGGCCCGGAGCAACGTGCACAGGCGATTCGAGAGTTCTTCGGAAAACTGACCGCCGCCGAACGTTCCTGGCTGGCCATCGAACGGCCCGAGGTGGTGGGCCGATTGGACGGCGCTCCCGCAACCGTCAGGTACGCCGCCAACCGATTACTGATCGAGCGCGCCCTCGCCCACGAGCAGCGGAACCTGGCCGAACTGAAGGCCGGCATTCCGAAGAAGCCTCGAGTGGAGTCGCTGATCGAGCACGGTCTCGTCAACGACCCCCGGTTCGCATCGCTGTTTGAGCGCGCCCTCGGCGACGGCCCCCAGATGGCGCTGCTGCTCGGGCAGGCCTCCGTCTACAGCCCCCAGATGGCACAGAAGATCAGGCAGGCCTTAGCCCGCGATCCCGAGATCTCACGGAAGATCGAGCGCGCCCTCGACGACGACCCCCAGATGGCACAGAGGCTCGAGCGCGCGATCCCCCAAGACCCCCGGGTGTCACAGCTGGAGCAGCGGGTGGCCCGCATGTCGGAGCTCCTCCAGCCTCGGGTGACCGGCGACAACCAGCTCAAGCAACGGCAGTTCCTGCTCTTCGATCCCGCCGACGACGGCCGGGTCGCCGAGGTCTTCGGCGATCTCGCCAAGGCCAAGCACGTCGCCGTCATGGTCCCCGGCATCACCAACCGGCTGGATAACTACGACGACATCGCGAATGACGCGGAGAATCTTCTCGCGGATCGCATGACCGGTAAGGATCTGCCGGAGACGGCGGTGATCACGTGGCTGGGATACGACACGCCCGAGTTCGGCGACTCCGTGCTGCCGGCCAAGGCCGAGGCGGGCGCCCCCGCCCTGCACTCATTCCGGGCCGGACTGGACGCGGCCAAGGGGGCGAAGTTCGCGCTGTTCGCCCACAGCTACGGCACGCTGCTGTCGAGCAAGGCACTGCAGCAGGGCGCGTCGTTCGACTCAGTGGTCTTCATGGGCAGCCCCGGTCTGGGCCCCAACGTCAAGAGTGCCGCCGACCTCAAGCTCACCGCCGGCACCCAGGTGTTCGCCATGCGAGCCCCCGCTGATTGGGTCTCCTACACCGAGGCGCACGGCTACGATCCCGCCGACATGCCCGATATCCAGCGACTGGCCACCGGCGCATCGTCCGGGCACTCCAAGTACTACATTCCCAAGAACACCGGACTGGACAATCTTCAGACCGTCCTCACCGGTGATGCCTACGTGCGGCCGTTCACCGGCTCGCCGAGGGTCGATGACGAGCAGTTCGGCGCGAGCGGCGTACGGGTCCTGGTCAAGGAACTTCAGAGCCGGGTGCCGCAGTGGAAGACGGGCGAGCTGGCCGCGGCGCTCGACCCGGTCATCAAGAGCGCGCTCGCCGGAGAGACCGATCAGAAGGCCGTGATCAACCAGGCCATGCATGAGCTGCGGAAATCCGAGCTCGGCGGCTATCTCTCCGCTGCCGACATCACCGAGATCACCGCCAAGGCCCTCGCGGCGGCCGGTGCGCCACTCGCCGAACGAGCCATTCTGTTCACCGCGACCAGGGGAGCCTACCCGCGATGAGATTCCCCACCTTGCTCCTCGGAGCCGTGGCGGCGTCGGTCCTGCTCGCACTCATGACCGCCTGTACAAGCGAATTGGAGGCGAAGATGACGCCAGAGGAGTCCCGCCAGGTCTTCATCACCGAGGCCAAGGCCGTCATCCAGGCCGTCTTTCCCGACGTTGATCCTCTTGTTGTTGTAAAGGCAAGGGACGTCCCGTGTGGTGGGCCGGTCGGTACTGACTACTCGAGCGTGGAAACCACCATCAATGTCCACGGTGACGCGCCGGATGACAACCTGGACCCCGATCATGTCTTCGAACAGGTCAACGAGGTGTTGAAGCAGCGGGGCTGGCAGATCAACTACACACGTAATCGGATCGCGGGGGCCGAACGCGAGGGTGTCGGCGGCATCAGTGCGGGAGTAGGAGACTCGCCCATTGGCATCAACATTCTCGGGGACACCGAGTGTGTGGAGAACCCGGAGAAATGAGTTCGTCCCTGTCGCTGCGGCTCCAGGCCGTCCTCGTGGCGTTATCTCTGGTCGTGCTCGCGGTCGGCTGCGCCGGCGAACCGGCGAAGCCGGACATGACTCCCGACGAGTCCCGCGAGGTCTTCATCGCCGAGACGATCGCCGTCATCCGGGCCGTCCTGCCGGACACCGACCCTCGCATCGCCGTACAGGAAATGAACCGGCCGTGTGGCGGACCGGCCGGCACCGACTACTCCAGCGTTGCGGCAGGCATCAGCGCCCACGGCGAAGACCCGGACGATGCGATGGATCCCGACAACGTGTTCCGGAACGTCGTCGAGGTGCTCAAGCAGCGGGGCTGGCGGGTCAAGTACAGCGACAACCGGATAGCCGGGGCCGAGCGCGAGGGCGTCGGCGACATCAGTGCCGTGCTGGCCGAGTCTCCGCTCGGCATCGACATCATCGGCACGACCGAGTGCGTGAGGAATCCCGCCTTCACTCACGCGCCTATGTAGTCAGCTCAAACGGTCGCGGCAGCAGGGCGGGCCGGACCCGATGGACGTGGTCCGGCCCGCATCCGGCAGGGACTACCCCTCGACGAGCCTGAGGACTCCGTAGTTGTAGCCGCGCCGCCGGTAGACGACGCTGGGCAGGTCTCCCTCCTTGTCGCGGAAGAGGAAGAAGTCGTGGCCCACGAGCTCCATCTCAAGGAGCGCCTGATCGATCGTCATGGGCTCGGCCTTGTGGAACTTCTCGCGGACGACGAGCGGGCCGTCGCCGTCCATCTCGATCGGGACGACGGAGTCCGCGAAGCCACCCTGTTCTTCCCGGGCGCCGGTTCGCGCCTCGGTGACCGGCACCGGCTCCGCTTCGGCCTCGACCGACGGACGCGGCTCCGGCAGTGGGATCCGCTGCGCCGCATCCTCCGCCGAGGTGGCGGTCCATGCGCCGAGGGGGGGCATGGGGTGGTTCCCACGGTGGATCTTCCTGCGGTCCCGCAGCCGCCGCAGCCGCTCCTCCAGCTTGGCGAGCGCGATGTCGAGGGCAGCGAACCGGTCGTCCGCGGACGCCTCCGCGCGGATCACCGGCCCCCGGGAGTAGACGGTCAGTTCCATCCGTTCCCGGTGACCGCTCTGCCGATGATTGGGCAGTTGGGAAACCTCCGCGTCTACGCGGATGAGCTTGTTGTCCAGTCGTTCGATCCTGGCCAGCTTGGCAGTCACTTGATCACGGAATCGGTCACTCACTGCGGTGTGCCGTCCCTTGACGATGATTTCCACGCAAAGCCCCCCTTCGCACATCGACTGTGCTACACAGCGCTCGAAGCACCCGTCCGGCCGACCTGGTCTTCGTCCCCACATTCGCCTGCTGAGGGGTTCGCAGCTCACTTGCCACTAATGCCCTTCTCCCCTGACGGAAGGCATCTGACCTACCGGGAGGGCAGGACTTACTTCTAAGCCGCACCGTGATCGGCCGACCAAGAGTCGCCTTACGTGGACCGTTTCGCCTGCGGCTGGCATCGGCTAGCCAGGCCGGACCCCTGAACGGAGTCGGCCCGGCGCAACCACGGACCCGAACGGGTGCCATGTCTGCACGCTAGCCGCTGGCGGCAGGAATGTCAGCCACGGGGTCCGGCAGACGATCACTTTGCGTTAGCTCCGTTTCAGATGAGACCGGTGAAACATCCCGCCAAGACACCGGAATCACCTGGGATCTCGCCCCCTCCGATGCTCCGACCAGGAGAATCGCCCCGAGGTTGACACAGAGATGTATCCCCTTAGCCATGGAGGGTTTTTACCCATCTTTACTCTCTGTCATAGTTCGCCGATTTGCTCCCTGGGCGTGTCGGCCTCGGCCCTGACGGTCCTTCCTGCGTGTCGCGGCGACCGTCACCGCCAGCGGCACCTTGACTCCGGCCAGCCGGATCGCCCGGGCCGCCTCGGCCAGCGTCGATCCGGTGGTGACGATGTCGTCGACCAGAACGACCACCGCTCCCCGGCTCCCGAGCGTCGCCAGGAGCCCCGTACGGCCGGGCACCACCTCGAACGCGCCCGACAGGTTGGCGGCGCGCCGCGTCGAACTGAGCCCCGCCTGGTCGGCCACCCGTCTCACCTGCCGGAGCATCGGAGCGGACATGACCGGCAGGCCCAGTGCGCGCAACTCCTCTGCCGCGGCCCTGCTGACAGCCCGGACCGGATCATGACCCCGCTTCCGCGACGCGGCACGGGCACTCGGAACCGGGACCAGCGCGATCGGCCGAGGCCCCCGGTCGGCCCACTCGGCCGACGTCGTCAGGGCCGCGGCGGTCACCCGGGCGAGGCAGGCGCCCAGGATCGGGGCGACAGCCGTACGGCCGTGCTCTTTGAAGGCGAGGATCATGCGGCGTGCCGCACCGTCATAGGCGGTCGCCGACCAGCATTCCGGCAGACCCGGCGGCGGCGGATCCGGCGGACGGGGAGCCGGATCCCGCAGCAGCTGTGCCGTACAGGCACGGCACGCCACCGATCCCGGTTCATCACAGCCGGCGCATCGAGATGGGATGACGAGGTCGAGAAGGGCCGCGAGCACGGCCCTACCGTGCCAGCCGCCACCGACAAGACAGCCTGCTCCCGGGGCGCGCCCCGGCGCGGAAACAGCTCAGCCGAGGGGGTAGACGGGGTCGGCGGCGCCGTCCTTGGCGAGCATGGTCCATTCCCGCTTGTCGCCGCTGTAGGTGCGCACCTCACCGTGTCCCGGACCCGACTCGCCCCTGTCGATGTCCGTCCCGGCCAGCACGTGATCGGGGGCGCCGGCGATCGAGACGATCTCGGCCTGGGCGTCGAGCTTGATGGCCGGTTCCTCGGCGGGCTTGCCCTCCATGACAGACCAGGTGGCGAGATCCTGGCCGCCCTTGCCCTTGGAGAGCACGAGCAGGTCGGCGGCGTCCCGCCAGGCGATGGCCTTGATCTTCTGACGGTCCTGGGCCTCGACCAGCGTCCGCACGTTGTCGATTCTGACCTGCCGGCCGATCCGGAAGATCGTGCCGATCTTCACCGTGGTGCCGCGCCCCTCGTCCATGATCACCGCTACCCGAGTGCCGTCACGCGACACCCGGAACGCGTTCATGCGGCCGTTCGCCAAAGCGGGGGGAATGCCCACCCGCCGCGCCTGCCCCTGGGTCGCCTGCCACACCCGGGTCTTGCCCTCACCGACCGGCTCGGCGGCCCACACGGATCCATAGCGGTCCCATGAGGGGCCGGTGAGGTCCCTGCCCGCGATCCACCGCTGCCACTTGCCGCCCTGTGCCGTACCCGTCACGTAGACCCCGTCGCCGTTGACCAGCGCGGCGATCCTGGGCTGGTAGTCCCCGGAGACGGCAGGGGCGGTGAACTGGACATCCTGTTCGCCCGCGGCGCCCAGGACCGGGTCACCGCCGCCCTTGTCCTTCACCCGGTGCAACTTGCCGTCCCGCATGAAGTACACCTGCGCCTGGGCTGTGACCACATTCGGGTCGAACTGGGCGTAGTCCGGCAGCTTGAAGCGGAGGCCGATGCCGCGGAAGGGCTCGCCGTTGACCCGGATCTCGACGGTGAAGCCGGTCGCCAGTTCCCCCAGACTCCACACGAGTTGGGCCTTCATCGCATCGATCTCGTTGTCGGAGACCGACTCCACCGCGGAGGTGAAGTCGACGACGAGTGTGTCACCGCCCTCGACGGTGATCCGGTTGAGCTCCGTGCCGCCGGGAAAGGCGGTGGCGACCGCGCCTCTGATCGACTCGCTCGGACCGGCGAGCAACCGGCGGACCCGGGTCTCGGGCAGCCCCCTGCCCGGGATGATCGGCACCCACACCCGGTCGACGACGAGCCCGTTGACCGGGGTCGCCGGGGGGAAGCACAGGTCCACCCGGCGATAGGCTCGCTCGAGATCGTGACGGGACAGCAGCCGCCCGTCGGGCAGCTGGGCGATCCGCCACTGTTTGTCATCCCCCCTGACCAGACGGAACGTTTCTTCCACCATGCCGGTGGCCGGGGTGTAGTTACCCTCCGACCCGATGGTGGCCACGGCCGTCCCCTTGAGCGTGACGGTGGCGTCCTTGGCGTCTTTGAGCGAGCGGATCGGGCCCGAGAACTTGCCCTCGTCGTAGACCCTCGTCTGCTTCCAGGGTTTCCACTTCTGGGAGGCGTCGGCGGTCAGGTAACGCCTGGCCATGGTCAGGCGGGGGTCGTCGAAGCTCGCGGTGGCCGCCTGGAAACCCTTGACGACGTCCTCAGGCGAGGCGTCCTTCTTCGGCGGCTCGGCGATCAGGCGGACGTACTGCTGGCTCAGCGTGTCCCTCGCCCTGTCCTCGTCGACGAGGTGCGGACTGCCGCTCGTCGGCACGGTGGCGCAGCCGGTGCCCGCGGCGAGTATGGCGAACGCCGCGGCCGTAGCGGTGGTCCTCGGGAACCTAGGAGACATCGAAACCGCCCGCGTCCGAGGTCTCCCGCACCCCGATGCCGACCTCCGCGATCACCCCGATGGCCGGGGCCAGGACCGGGGTGCCGTGCCCCCGCCACGAGCGCCGCATCTCCACCTCAGGCGGCACCAGCGGCAGCGGCGATCCCCTGAGCGGGGCCCCGGCCGCCCTGGGCAGCGACAGGCGGAACTGGCTGCCCTCGCCCGGCGATCCCCACGCCTGCAGCCAGCCGCCGTGCAGCATGGCGTCCTCTCGTGAGATGGCCAGCCCCAGCCCGGTGCCGCCGATGGTCCTGGCCCGCGACGGATCGGCCCGCCAGAACCGGTCGAAGACCATCATCTCCTCGCCCGGTTTGAGCCCCACCCCGTGGTCCCGTACGGCCACCGCCACCGCGTCGCGGTCGGCGCCGAGGGTGACCACGATGTCCCTGCCCTCGCCGTGCTCGATGGCGTTGAACAGCAGATTGCGCAGGATCCGCTCGACCCTGCGGCTGTCGACCTCGGCCACGCACGGCTCGCTGGGCAGGCGCAACTCGAACCTGGTGGACTGCCGTTCGGCCAGTGCCTCGGAGTCGCCGACCGCGCGCAGGACGACATCGCGCATGTCGGCGGGCTCGAGATCGAGGGTGGCCGCGCCCGCGTCGTGGCGGCTGATCTCCAGCAGGTCGGCGAGCATCGACTCGAACCGTTCGAGCTGGTTCTGCATGAGCTCGGCAGAGCGCGCCGCCGCGGGATCGAAGTCCTCCCGGCTCTCGTAGAGCAGGTCGGCGGCCATGCGCACGGTGGTCAGGGGGGTGCGCAGCTCGTGCGAGACGTCGGAGACGAACTGCCGCTGGACCTGGGACAGCTCCTCGAGCTGGTGGATCTTCAGGGCGAGGTTGGACGCCATCTCGTTGAAGGAGGTGGCCAGCCGGGCGAGGTCGTCCTCCCCGCGCACCTTGAGCCGCTCCTCCAGCCGCCCGGCGGCGAGCCGTTCCGCCGCCTGCCGCGCGAGCCGCACCGGAGTGACCACCTGGCGGGTGACCAGGGAGGCGATCCCGGCGAGCAGCAGTACGAGCGCCGCGCCCGCGCCGATCACAATGCGCTGTACGGCGAGAAGCGTGGTCTCCACCTCACCCAGCGGGAAGAGGTGGTAGATCTCGTAGGTCCCGTTGACCCTGGCGCCGATGACGATGCCGCTCACCCGCTGCTTGTCGCCCAGATAGCGAAGTTTCGTGTTCTGCTCGACGAGCACGCCCTCCTCACTGCGCTGCACCTTGGCGCGCAGCGTGTCGGGCACGCTCGACCAGTCGATCGCGCCGGTGGCCCGGGCCTGGCCCACCTTGCTCTCATTGAAGGTGACGATGTCGTAGCGCCCACCAGAGCGATCGACCAGCGCGTCGACCGCCTCCCCGACCAGGTCGCCGGCCTCCCCCTCCGCGTCGCCGTCCGGCAGCGCGTCGGTCAGGTCGGGCGACGGCGGGGTGAGGTAGCCGATCGCGGTCGTGACGTTGGCCCGTGCCTCCTCCCTGGCCGACTGCAGGGCGCCCTGCAGCACCGACGTCGTGATCGACTGCATGAGGAACACCCCCAGCACCACGACGACGGCCATCGACAGCACAAGCGTGCTCGTCACCACCCGGAACTGCAGCGAGCGCCGCCAACTCCGCCGCAACCTGCCCGCCGCGCGGCGGGCGCGCCTGCGCACCCCCCGGGCGATCTGGCCCGGGGTCCGGCGGCGGGACCTGGCGGCGGAGGCGGACATGCCGGAGGTGAGGTGTTACGCCGGGCCGGCCTTGTAGCCGACACCCCGGACCGTCACCACGATCTCAGGGTGCTCGGGGTCCTTCTCGATCTTCGCGCGGAGCCGCTGGACGTGCACGTTGACCAGCCGGGTGTCGGCGGCATGCCGGTACCCCCAGACCTGCTCGAGCAGCACCTCGCGGGTGAACACCTGGCGCGGCTTGCGGGCCAGCGCGACCAGCAGGTCGAACTCCAGCGGCGTGAGGTTGATCGTCTCCTCGCCCCGCTTCACCGAGTGGCCGGCCACGTCGATGGTGATGTCGCCGATCTGCAGAATCTCCGGGGTCGGCTCGTCAGTACGGCGCAGCCGCGCGCGGACGCGAGCCACGAGCTCCTTGGGCTTGAAGGGCTTGATGATGTAGTCGTCGGCGCCGGACTCCAGGCCGAGCACCACGTCGATCGTGTCACTCTTGGCCGTCAGCATGACGATGGGAACCCCGGACTCGGCGCGGATGCGGCGGCAGACGTCGATGCCGTCGGCGCCGGGCAGCATCAGGTCCAGCAGGACGAGGTCGGGCCGGGTGTCCCGGAAAGCGTCCAGCGCCTTGTCACCATCGGACACGAACGACGGTTCGAAACCCTCCCCGCGCAAGACGATGCCGAGCATCTCGGCGAGAGCGGCGTCGTCGTCGACGACCAGCACGCGTCCTTTCATGGCCCCTCATTCGTTCTACGCTTTGGGAGATTTGGGTGATTGTCACGGGTTTCACAGGAAGGTTACCCGTGGTCGCCACTTGGGGGTAACACCACCATCACAGAGGACGCAGTTTAGGCCCAGAACGACGGATGCGCGATTACCTGACCGGATACGGTCAGGATCTTGGTTTTCCCTTGACATTCGACCTGGATCTTGGGCCGCCGCATCGCTCCGGGCGCTCGGGTCGCGAGGGAACCCGGGCCGCAGGGGAACCCTGGCCACGAGGGGCCGAACGTCTCGGCGGGCGCTGCATCGCCGTGCGGCTGGCCGTACATCATGCCAGGATTGGGACATGACAGACGCCCCCGATCCCACCTCCGACGAACCGTCCGGCTGGGCGGCCGAACAACCTCCGCCGTACGGCGGAGCCGCCGCCTCCTGGGCTTCGCCGGGCGGTCAGGAACGGCCGGGCGCCTCCCCCGACCCCGGCAACCCTCACTCGGGCAACCCCCACCCCGACGCCCCCTACCCGGGCGGTCCCGGCCCCCAGCAGCCGCCGTACAACCAGCAGCCGCCGTACAACCAGCAGTCGTACGGGCAGTCGCCGTACGGGCAGGGACCCGGTCCGTACGGCTACGGCGGGCAGCAGTACGGGGGCCAGTCCGGGCCGTACGGCTTCCGCCCGCCGCCTCAGGCGCCCCGGCCCGGCATCATTCCGCTGCGCCCGCTGGCCCTGGGCGACATCCTCGACGGCTCGATCAAGCTGATCCGGTCCAATCCGAAGGCGACGCTGGGCCTCTCGGCCGTCGTGGCCGCGATCAGCACGATCCCGGTCGCGGTCGGCCAGGGGATCGTCCTGCGGGACTACGGCACGTTCAATGGCGGAATGGACGCCGTCGAGACGGCGGGGACCCTGCCCTCCGGGCAGGTCGCCCAACTCGTCGGCACACTGGTCTCCCTCGTCATCTCGTTCTTCGCGACCACGATCCTCACCGGCATCCTCACCCGGGTGCTCGGCCGCGCCGTCTTCGGCGGGCGCATCACGGCCGGCGAGGCGTGGCGGCTGGCGAGGTCGAGGGTGCCCGCCCTGCTCGGGCTGGTCCTGCTCCAGGGGCTCATCCTCCTAACTCCGCTGCTGGTGGCCATCGCGACGTTCGTGGCGCTCGGCATGGGCGGCTCGCTCGATGACCTGAGCGGTTCCTCGTTGGGGGCGCTGTTCCTCTTCATACTGCTGTTCATCGTGCTCTACCTCCCCTACGTGCTGTTCTTCCAGACGAAACTCGCCCTGGCCGCCCCCTCCGTCGTGCTGGAAGGGCTCGGCGTGACCGATTCGATGCGCCGGTCGTGGCGGCTGGTGAAGGGTGATTCGTGGCGGGTGCTCGGCATCCTGCTGCTGACCACGCTGCTCGTCGGAGTGGTCAGCGGGGTGCTTTCGTTCCCCTTCAGCCTCGCCGGGACCCTGCTCGGGTTCTTGGGTGAGGGCACGACGGCGTCGGCGATCTTGGGAGCTCTGCTGGTGGCCATCGGCGGCGTCCTCGGTTCGATGATCACATATCCGTTCCAGGCGGGGGTCAACGGCCTGCTGTACGCCGACCGGCGGATGCGGGCCGAGGCGTTCGACCTCGTGTTGCAGACCGCGGCCGCGCAGAACCAGGCGCAGGGGTGGGTGCACGCGAGCGTCGACGACCTGTGGCACCCGTCGAACGCCGCCCAGGCGGCGACCGCCGGATCGCCGCCGTATGAAGGGCCGCCATATCAGGGGCCCCGACCGTGACGCCGGCCCCGTCGGCAGTCCTGTCGGCGGTCGTGCCGCTGTTCGTGTCACTGGTCGGGCCGCTGACCGCGTCGCCGTTCGCGTCGCCGATCGCGTCGCCGATCGGGCCCCCCGTCGACATCGGACGCGACCAGGCTCGGCAGGAGGCGGAGGGGAAGCTGCTGCGGTCGGGCTACGAGCAGGAGTCGCCGGTCGACTGGCTCTGGCGGAAGTTCGACGAGTTCCTGGGCGATCTGCTCGACGCCGGAACGAACTCGGCGGGCGGCGTCATGTCGCTCATCGTCATCGTGGTGATCCTCGTCGTCCTGGCGGCGCTGCTGCTGTGGGCCCTGCGGCGGATGGCGCGCGGCGGCCGTACCGGTGAGGGCGCGGTCTTCGACCAGGCGGAGCTGACCGCCGCCGAGCACCGGGCCGCGGCGGGGCGGCACGCCGCCGACGGGAACTGGCGCGCGGCCGTCCAGGAGCGGCTCCGCGCGATCGCCCGCGACCTCGAGGAACGCGCCATCGTCAGCCCGCTGCCCGGCCGTACCGCGATGGAGCTCGCCGAGACGGCGGGCACGGCGCTGCCGTCACACGCCGCCGCGCTGCGGCAGGCGGCGCGCGTCTTCGACGACATCGCGTACGGCGACGTGCCGGGGACGCGGCAGGCATATCTCACCCTCACCGCTCTCGACGACAGCCTCCGCAAGGCCCGCATCTCGCTGGACGCGGCCACGTGAGCACCCGGACGAGCGAGCACACCGCGCCGGCCGGCCGGTCGGCGCGGCCCGAGGCGGGAGACGCGACGCGGACCGTACCGCCGGCGACGGCGGGAACGGCCGTGGTGAAGACCGGGCGATGGCGTCGGCTGCGCGGGGTCCTGCTGGTGGGGATCATCGTGGTGGCGGCCGCCGTGGTGCCCGTACTGCTGACGCCGTCCGGCGAGGCTGGCGGCCACTACCTGGATCCCGCCGACACGTCCCTGGCGGGCGCCCGGGCCCTCGCCGACGTGCTCGCGGATCACGGTGTCGCCGTCGAGCGCGTCGACAGCGTCTCGGCCGCGTTGGCCCGGGCCGGCTCCGACAGCCTGCTCCTCGTCACCGAAGCCGGCGAGGTGACCGCGACGGGGGCGAGGCGGCTGGCCGCATCCCCGGCCGACCGCCTGATCGTAGGTCGGGCGGCGCACCTGGACATCCTCGCGAGCGGGGTCACGCCCAAGAAGCGCGGCACACGGACCAGGTCCCGCGACCCGGAGTGCGGGCTGCGCGAGGCGACCCGGGCCGGCAGCGCGTACCTGGGCGGCATTTCGTTCACCGGGCCGGCCGGGTCCATCGGCTGCTATCCCGCCGCCGGGAACCCGACCCTGGTCCGGTACGTCCTGGACGGGCGCACGATCACCGTGGTCGGCGACGGAGACTTCATGACCAACCTCCGGCTCTCGGAGGACGGCAACGCCGCGCTCGCGATCAACCTGGCCGGGGCGAAACGGCGGCTGGTCTGGCTCGTTCCCCCGGGCGCCGCTGACCCGGGTACGGATGGATCCGGATCAGACGACCCCACGGAGGCGCGGTCGCTCGGCGGCCTCGTTCCGGACGGCGTCAACTGGGCGGTCTTTCAGCTTGTCGTCGCGGTGGCCCTGGTCGCCGTGTGGCGCGGGCGCAGGCTCGGCCCGGTCGTGGTCGAGCGCCTTCCCGTGATCGTGCGGGCGTCCGAGACCGTGGAGGGACGTGGGCGGCTCTATCGGGCCAGACGGGCACGTGACCGAGCCGCGCTCGCGCTGCGGGCCGCTGCCGCCGACCGGATCACCCCGCGCCTCGGACTGCCCGCCACCGCGGCGCCCGACGAGGTCGCGGCGGCCGTCGCCGTACGGGCCGGGGAGGATCTCCAGCAGGTGTGGGCCGCGCTGTACGGCCCGGCGCCGACGGACGACGCCGGCCTGGTGGCGCTCGCCGAACACCTCGACAGACTCGAAAGGCAGGTTCGAGACTCTTGACCGCACCAATGTCCCCAGGATCCCCAGGGACCCCCGGACCCTCGGGACCCTCGGGACCGCCCGGATACTCGGGCGATCCGTCATCGGGCTCAGCCGGATCCGACGGCTCAGCCGGGTCCGTCGCGGGATCGGACGAGCAGCGGGCCGAGGCCGCGCGAGCGGCGCTCGCCGCGCTGCGCGCCGAGGTGGCCAAGGCCGTGGTGGGCCAGGACGCCGTCGTCACCGGCCTGGTCATCGCGTTGCTGTGCCGTGGGCACGTGCTGCTCGAAGGCGTCCCCGGTGTGGCCAAGACCCTGCTGGTCCGCACGCTGGCCTCCGCGCTGGCGCTGGACTTCAAGCGGATCCAGTTCACCCCCGACCTGATGCCCGGTGACGTGACCGGTTCGCTCGTCTACGACGCGAAGACCGCGGAGTTCGAGTTCCGGGAGGGGCCGGTCTTCACGAACCTGCTGCTGGCCGACGAGATCAACCGCACCCCGCCCAAGACCCAGGCGGCCCTCCTGGAAGCGATGGAGGAGCGCCAGATCAGCGTGGACGGCGCGGCCCGCGCGCTGCCCGATCCGTTCATCGTGGCGGCGACCCAGAACCCCATCGAGTACGAGGGCACCTACCAACTCCCCGAGGCGCAGCTCGACCGGTTCCTGCTCAAGATCACCGTGCCGCTGCCACCGAGGGAGCAGGAGATCGCCGTGCTGGAGCGGCACGCGCTCGGCTTCGACCCGCGCGACCTCTCCGCGATCAAGGCGGTCGCCACGCCGGCCGACCTGGCGGCGGCCCGCGACGCCGTCAAGCAGGTTCACGTGGGGCCGGCGGTGCTCGGGTACGTGGTGGACCTCGCCCGCGCCACCCGCCAGTCGCCGTCGCTGCGGATCGGCGTCTCTCCTCGAGGGGCGACCGCGCTGCTCGCGGCGGCCCGTGCGTGGGCCTGGCTGTCAGGGCGGACGTACGTCACCCCGGATGACGTCAAGGCCCTGGCCCGGCCCGCGCTGCGCCACCGCGTGCAGCTCCGGCCCGAGGCCGAGCTCGAGGGCGCCATCCCCGACGGCATCCTGGACGGCATCCTCGCCACCGTCCCGGTCCCCCGCTGACCCCCGCCACCCCCCGTGATCTTGCAGTTGCTCGCAGGAAACGCCACGACCAGGCCTTTTCTTGTGCGTGATCTTGCAGATAATCGCATGCAATAGCCTTGACCCGCGGAGATGGAGTTCGTGATCATGCACCAGGAGGCGGCAGCCGTAACGACCGGAACCGCGGCGTCGTGGCGCTGACCGGACGCGCTGGCCTGCTCGCCGCGCTGAGCGCCGTCGCGGTGCTGTTCGCGCCGCGGCCGGGACTCGCCGTGGCCGGGTTCGCGATGCTGATCGCCGCGCTCATCGTGATCGACCTGCTGCTCGCCGGCAGCGTGCGCGCGCTGCGGCTCGGCCGGGACGGCGAACGGTTGGTACGGCTCGGCCGGTCGACCGAGATCGGCCTGATCGTGGAGAACCCCGGCAGCCGCCGGGTCCGGGGTGTGCTGCGCGACGCATGGCCGCCCTCGGCGGGGGCGAGGCCCCGCCAGGTGCGGTTCGCGGTGCCGAGCGGCGAACGGCGGCGACTGATCACGACGCTGACTCCGACCAGGCGGGGCGACCGCGAGGCGGTCACCGTGACGGTCCGCTCGCTCGGGCCGCTCGGCCTTGCCGGGCGGCAGGGCGCCCACCGGGTGCCGTGGTCGGTCCGGGTGCTGCCGCCGTTCCTCAGCCGCAGACATCTGCCCAGCAGGCTGGCGAGGCTGCAGGAGCTCGAGGGCAACCATCCCGCACTGGTGCGCGGCCAGGGCACCGAGTTCGACTCGCTCAGAGAGTACGTGGTCGGCGACGATGTCAGGTCGATCGACTGGCGGGCCACCGCCAGGCGTGCCGACGTGGTCGTACGGACCTGGCGGCCCGAGCGCGACCGGCGGGTGCTGATCGTCCTCGACACGGGGCGTACGTCCGCGGGCCGTGTCGGTGTCGCACCGATCCCGCTCGCCGGTGAACCATCGACGGGCCACGGGAAGTCCGACGGCCGTCAAGCGGGGCAGGACGGGCCTTCGGCGGCGGATCTCGCGGGTCGTCCCGAAGCGGGGTGGCCGAGGTTGGACTGGTCGATGGACGCCGCGCTGCTCCTGGCCGCGCTCGCCTCCCGCGCCGGTGACCGGGTCGACTTCCTCGCCTACGACCGGAAGGTCCGCGCGTCGCTGTCCGGGGCGTCCCGGACCGAGTTGCTCTCCTCACTGGTCAACGTCATGGCGCCGATCGAGGCGGAGCTCGTCGAGTCCGACGCGTCCGGCATGGTGTCGGCCGTGCTGGCCAGGGCCGGCCGCCGCTGCCTGGTGGTGCTGCTCACCGACCTCAACCCGGCCGCGCTGGAGGAAGGCCTGCTGCCGGTGCTGCCCCAGCTCTCGTCCCGCCACCTCGTCCTGCTCGCCGCCGTCGCCGACCCCCGGGTGGCCGCGATGGCGTCCGGCCGGGGCACGGCCGAGCGCGTGTATGACGCGGCCGCGGCCGAACGGCTGCGCGGGGAGCGACGCAGGATCACCGCACTGCTGCGCGGACACGGCGTCGAGGTCGTGGACGCGCTCCCCGAGGACATCGCCCCCGCCCTGGCCGACACCTACCTAGCCCTCAAAGCCGCCGGCCGCCTCTGAGGGCAGCCGCATGGATCGGAGAACCCAGAGCTGTGGGTCCGGTGAGGTGGAATGGCGACGCCGTCGAAATGCTCGGCGAGCGCTGCGGTGCCCGTTCCCGGTGCCCGTACGGAAGCTTCCTTCACGTTGAGCCTCCGTACGGGACGGTTAAAAGAGTTCAGGAGGCCGGGGGGCGCCACATCGGGAACATGGGCGGGCCGCCGGGCAGGATCAGCGGCTCACCGAGGTCCGCGTAGCCGTGGTGCAGGTAGAACTCGCGGCTGCGGGGGCTGGAGGCCTCCAGGTACGCGGCCGTCCCCCGCTCATCGAGCCTGCGATGGTGCTCGGCCACCAGCTCGCTGCCCAGTCCCTGACCCTGCCGGTTCGGCAGCACGGCGAGAAACCCGAGATAGCAGTGCGGCTCGTGCGGATGATGCTTGTCCATCGCCTCGCCGAGCAGCCCGAAGCGCTCGGCGTGCGGACCGGCGAGCACCTCCATGCGGGGCCCGATGTCCGGGATCTCGGGGATGGGCGAGGCGATGTTGTCGAACCACACCGCGACCGCGGACATGTCGGCCGTCGCGTAGACCTCGCCGTAGGTGAAGGCGTGCTCGACGAACATGGCGAAGTGCGGCGGCAGCACCCGACGACGGACGTCGTCCGGCGGGACGAGCCAGTTCGAGACCGCGAGGTCGTGGAAGGACTCCGCGATGATCGCGCCGACCGTGTCGGCCGCCTCCGAGCTGGGCTTGATCCGGATGATCTCGCTCAACTGCTCCTCCTGACCGCGGCCTGGGCGCCCAGGCCGATGTTGGCGTAGATCTCTGAGCGTTTGGCGCGCAGGAACAGCGCCCAGGCGACGCCGAGCCCGATGCCGAGGAGGTACAGGGCGGGCAGGAGCCAGCGGAGCAGGGAGTCGGGCTCCACGCCGAGAATCTTGTCGAAATTGATCAGCGCGAGTCCGAGCACACAGAACAGCAGCACCGAGGCGATGCCCGGGGCGATCTGGGTGCGCCAGGCGTTCTTCAGGCCGGGGTTTTTGGCGAAGAAGGCGAACACCGCGACCGAGGTGGCCGTCAGCAACACCAACAGGCCGAAGCCGCCGAACGAGCCCAGGGTGAAGAACATCTCGACCAGCGGATCCGAGCTGAAGATCGCGTATATGACGATCGCCACCAGCCCGAGGACACTCTGGGTCAGCGATCCCAGCAACGGGGCGCCGGTCCGCGGGTGGGTACGGCCGAAGGCCGCGGGCAGGACGTTCTCCCGGCCGAGCGCGAAAATGTAGCGAGAGGTCGTGTTGTGGAAGGCGATCATCGCCGCGACGATGCTGGTCGCGAACAGGACCGAGCCGATCGTCGAGATCGTCGACCCCAGGTGCTGCTCCGCCAGGCCGAACAGGAGACCGGGACCCTGCTCTCCGGCCGCCTCTGCGATCTCATCGGTGCCGACCGGCACGATCATCGCCCACGACGAGATGGTGTACAGAACGGTGATGACGGCGAGCGCCAGGTAGGTCGCGAGCGGCACCGTCCGCTTCGGGTTCTTGGTCTCCTCGGCGAAGACCACCGACGACTCGAAACCCGAGAAGGACGCGACGCATATCGCGAGCAGAGCGCCGAAGCCGGGGGCGAAGAAGTTGCCGGGGTTGAAGATCTCCGGGCTGAAGCCGGTGGCGGCGGCCGGGTGGAAGAAGTCCGCGATGTCGAAAACGATGACGAAGGCGATCTCGGACAGCAGCAGAACTGCCAGGATCTTCCCGTTCACGTCCACCCGCATGAGGCCGAGCACCCCGGTCAGCGCCCAGAAGACCAGCGCGATCAGCCACCACGGCGGCGAGATCCCGAACCAGTCACCGAGCAGCGGCTCGACGGCCGACCCGATAATGCCGTAGAGGCCCAGCACGAGTGCGTTGTAGGCCAGCAGCGCGACCCAGGCGGTCGCCACGCCCACCGGCCGGCCGAGGCCTTTCGCGGTGTACGCGTAGAACGCGCCCGCGTTCACCACGTAGCGGGACATCGTCACAAATCCGACGGCGAACAGCCCCAGAATGGCGCCGAGCAGGATGTACGCCAGCGGAACGCCGGTCACGCCGGTCACGGCGTAGGCGGTGGTCACCACGCCGGCGGTGACCAGCAGCGGGGCCGCCGCCGACATGACGAAGAACACCACGGACGGCACGCCGAGGCGGTCTTTGGCCAGCGCCGCCGAGACGGCGCTCGTAGTTCTGTGCTCTGTCAGGGACATGCGGAAACTCCGTGGAGAGGGGTGTCGGTTTTCGTCGGCACTTTGGCAGGGGGCACTTTGGCAGGGGGCACTTTGGCAGTCGGCACTTTGGCAGTCGGCACTTTGGCAGGGGGACTTTCAGAGGGGGACTTTCACAGGCGGCTGATGACGGCGTCGCCGACAGCGGCCTTGGTCTGGGCGATCAGCTCCCGGAACGGCGCGGGGAGGGTGGCGATCGAGTCGGACAGGTGTCTCGAGTCCGGCTCCCACAGGACTGTCCGGGCGACCGTGGTCGCGACGACCAGCCCCAGCAGGAGCGCCTCGCGCGTGTCGAGTCGCTGACCGCGCTGGATCGCGAGGTTGAGACGGCCGACCGGCCACAGTGCCGTGTTGGGATCGACGGGAGCCTGCGGCCGGGCCCGGCGCGGCAGCCGCCTGCCGGGGGGACGCCGCAGCAGCCCGGCCTCCGTCATGCGGGCGGCCACGTCGGCGTGAGCCGTACGGGCGAGGAACTGCAGCCAGGTCTGGAGGGAATGCGCCGGCTCGGCGGCGATGTGGGCCAGCGCGCTCCGCGTGACCACGTCGGCCAGAGGCGCCACGCCGACCGCACCGGCCGCACCGGCCGTCATCGTGCCTCGCGGGGCCGTACCCGGCGCGGAGACGACGCCTCCGGGAGGCGTGCCGACCGGGGCGAGCCGCGCCTGACCCGCGGCGAGCCGGATGGTGATCCACCCGGCGAGCATCAGTTCACCCACGATGGCAGCGGCCAGACCGAGCCCGGTCAGCCGGGGATGCAGCCGCATCCGGCCCGTTCTGTCGTCATGTATGACGAAGTAGAGATCGTTGGCCAGGAGGGGACCTGAAAGATCGGCTCCAGTCACGAGAGGCGATCGTATAGCCCGAATGTCGGGTTTGTCAGCCCTGTGAATTAAATTCTAGTTTTGCCACCTGCTACCCCTGACATCACTGGCAAAACTGGTCAGAATACGGATGACTCGAATGTCCGAATTTCGGGCTACCTAAATTGGTCAGGAACGACGTCAGGCCGTAGGGGCCAGGTCGGGGGCCTCCTCAATGTCACCGGTCTCGTCCTCGCGTACGGCGCGGCGGCCGAACACGATCACGTACGTGAGGAAGAGCACCTCGGCCAGCGCGCCGATCGCGATGCGCGCCCACGTGGGCAGGCCCGACGGGGTGACCCCGGCCTCGATCAGCCCGGAGACCAGCAGCACGGCGACCAGCCCCAGGGCGACGCTCATCACGGCCCTGCCCTGCTCGGCCAGCGCCTCCCCTCGACGCCGGGGGCCCGGGTCGATCACCGTCCAGCCGAGCCGCATGCCGACCCCCGCCGCGAGGAAGACCGCGGTCAACTCCAGCATGCCGTGCGGCAGGATCAGTCCCCAGAACACGTCGGCCTTGCCGTGGGCGTGCATCAGCCCGCTGATGATTCCCAGGTTCGCGGCGTTCTGCCAGAGAATCCACGGAATCGGCAGCCCGAGCAGAATCGCCGAGACGACGACCTGCAGCGACACCCAGGCGTTGTTCACCCATACCTGGCCGGCGAACGAGGCCGCCGGATGCTCGGAGTAATAGTCGGCGAAATCGCGCTCGACGAGCTGCCTGATCTCCTCCGGAGTGCCGAGGACGGTCTGTACCGCGGGGTCCTTCACCACCCACACGGCGAGCACATATGCGACGGCGAGCGACCCGAGTGCCGCGCCGAGCCACCACCGCCACGCCCGGTAGGCCACCACGGGGAACGACACCGTGAAGAACCGAACGACCTCCCGCCATGCCGGGCCGTGCGCCCCGGTGACCGCCGAGCGGGCCCGCGCGACCAGCGACGACAGCCGGCCGACGAGCATCGCGTCCGCCGAACCGGACCGGACGATGGACAGGTGCGTGGTCGCCCGCTGGTAGAGCTCGATCAGCTCGTCGACCTCGGCTCCGTCAAGGCTCCGGCGCCGCCGTACCAGCTCGTCGAGCCGGTCCCAAACCGGACCGTTCACGGCGACGAACGCATCCATGTCCACGCATCGGACCTTATCGGGCTCGGAGACGATCAGGGCGGTAGAGATGCGGTGGAGATAGGGTGCGCAGTGTGTCCGAAGTCGTGACCGGCGAGGCCGTCGTCGTCGAGGTGCGGGTCGCCCAGCTCTCCAGCCGCGCCCTGGCGTTCCTCATCGACTGGCTCATCCAGATGACCCTGCTCATCGGGGTCTACCTGCTCGTCGCGTACGCCTCCCCCATCGTCGACGACGCGCTGGCCATGGGCCTGAACATCCTGCTCACCGTGCTCGTCATCGTGGCCTGTCCGGTCGCGTTCGAGACCATCAGCAGAGGCCGCAGCGTCGGCAAGCTCGCACTCGGCCTTCGGGTGGTGAGCGACGACGGCGGCCCCGAACGCTTCCGGCAGGCACTGTTTCGCGGGCTCGCCGGGTTCGTGGAGTTCTGGATGTTCGCCGGAGCCCCGGCGCTCATCACCTCGCTGGCCAACGAGAAGGGCAAACGGCTCGGCGACGTCTTCTCCGGGACCATCGTCATCGGGGAGCGCGGGCCACGCCAGAGCCCGCCACCGGTCATGCCGCCGCACCTCGCCTCCTGGGCGGCCACACTTGAGCTCTCCCAGCTCACCGACGAGCTGGCGGGCGCGGCCCGGCAGTACCTCTCACGCTGGCACCAGCTCACCCCCGCCGTCCAGCACGAGATGGGCACGCGGATCTCGGCCCAGGTGATGTCCCGCGTCACCCCGCCGCCCCCGCCGGGCGTTCCGCCGCATGCCTACCTCGCCGCCGTCCTCGCCGAACGTCGCCGCCGCACCGAGATCCGCCTCACCCGGGCGCAGGCCCGCCGTTCCGCCATGCCCCCCGCGTACGGAACGCCGTTCGCGTACGGCACTTCTGGGGCGTACGGCACTTCTGGGGCGTATGGAACCACGCCCGCTCCGGCGGCCCACGATCCGGGGCCGACATCTGGGGGATTCGTTCCCCCGGCCTGATTTTTCGGATTTGTCGCCAGCAGAGGGTGTATCTCCCTGCTTGCGGGGCACCTGTGACGTTCGCAGGCCCTTGGGGCAGTGCCTGCAGTGGGGTTGGGACAGGCGCGGCCGGACCGCGAAGGGAGAGGTCGCCTCCGGCCGCGCCTGTCCTCGTCTATGACCCGAGGCGCCAGGAGTGGAGGTAGTGCTCCTGGTCGTCGGTGAGGATGTCGATCTCGATGCCGGTCGCGGCGAGCTTGAGCCGGGCCACCTCGGCGTCGATCTCGGCCGGTACGTCGTGGACGCCGGGCCGCAGCCGTACGGACTCCTCGGCGAGCCAGGTGGAGCGGGCGAGCCAGGCGACGGCGAGGGCCTGAGCCGAGAACGACATGTCCATGACCGCCGCCGGATGTCCCTCGGCCGCGGTGAGGTTGACCAGGCGACCCTCCGACAGGAGCAGCAGCCGCCTGCCGTCGGCCATGACGTACTCGTCGGTGTTGGGGCGGATGCCGAAGCGGACGGCGGTCGCCGACTCCTCCAGTGCGCGCACGTCGATCTCGACGTCGAAATGCCCCGCGTTGGCCAGGATCGCGCCGTCCTTCATGTCGGCCAGGTGTTCGGCGCGGATCACGTCCCGGTTTCCGGTGACGGTCACGAAAACGTCGCCGATCTCGGCGGCCCGGCCCATCGGCTGGACCTCGTACCCCTGCAGCGTGGCGTCCAGCGCCTTCACCGGGTCGATCTCGGTGACGATCACCCGCGCGCCCAGCCCCCTGGCCCGCTCGGCGACTCCCCGTCCGCAGAAGCCGAAACCCGCCACGACGACGGTACGGCCGGCCAGCAGGACGTTGGTCGCCCGCATGATGCCGTCGAGCGTCGACTGGCCGGTGCCGTACCGGTTGTCGAACATCCGCTTCGTACGGGTGTCGTTGACCGCGACAACGGGGAATCGGAGGGCGTTCTCCGAGGCCATCTGGCGGAGCCGGATGATGCCGGTCGTGGTCTCCTCACAGCCGCCGGCGACCGTGTCGAGCAACTCCACCCGCTCGGTGTGGAGGATGTTGACCAGATCGCACCCGTCGTCGAGCACGATGTTCGGGGAGATGTCCAGTGCCTGGTGGATATGCCGGTAGTAGGTGCCCCTGTCCACTCCCGCCCGGGCGTGTACCGCTATGCCGTACGTCTCAAGGGCTGCCGCGACATCGTCCTGGGTGGACAACGGGTTGGAGGCGGCCAGCGCGATCTCGGCACCACCGGCCCTGAGCGCCCCCAGCAGTACGGCGGTCTCGGCGGTGACGTGCAGGCAGGCGGCGATCCGCACGCCGTCGAACGGCCGCTCTCCGGCGAACCGCTCCCCCAGCGCGGTCAGCACCGGCATGGCCCTGGCCGCCCATCCGATCCGGCGCTCTCCCGCCTCGGCGATCCCCTCTGCCACCACCCCAACCTCCCAGGGCATGTTCTTGACCCACCCCCCGGGCGTGATCTTGCGAAAACTCGCAGCTACCCTTGCCCACCTGCGGTTTTCCCATTCATGATCTTGCAGAAACTCGCAGTCAGGTGCTACCACCAGCGAGAACGTCCTCCGTGATCTTGCAGTCCGGAATTTCGGACTGCAAGATCACGGAGTAATGACACCCCATCTGACCAGCGGAAACCATCTCGTGTGCGAGAAACTACAAGATCACGAGAGGGATCGGAGCAGGTCACGCCCTATACCTGCGAGAAACTGCAAGATCACCGCGGGTGGGTGGGTGCGCGGGTGGGTGGGTGCGCTTGTGGGCGGGGTGGTCGGTTAGTAGCGGTAGTGGTCGGGCTTGTAGGGGCCCTCGACGTCGACGCCGATGTACTCGGCCTGCTTCTTGCTCAACGTGGTGAGCTTGACGCCGAGCGCGTCCAGATGAAGCCGAGCGACCTTCTCGTCCAGGTGCTTGGGCAGCACGTACACGCCGGTCGGGTAGTTCTCGGTCTTGGCGAACAGTTCGATCTGGGCGATCACCTGGTTGGTGAACGAGTTCGACATCACGAACGACGGGTGACCGGTGGCGCAGCCCAGGTTCATCAGGCGGCCTTCGGCGAGCACGATGATCGAGTGGCCGTCGGCGAAGGTCCAGGTGTGCACCTGGGGCTTGACCTCCTCCTTCACGATGCCCGGGATGCGGGCGAGCCCCGCGATGTCGATTTCGTTGTCGAAGTGCCCGATGTTGGAGACGATCGCCTGGTGCTTCATCTTCGACATGTGGTCGGCGGTGATGATGTTGTAGTTGCCGGTGCACGTGACGAAGATGTCCGCGGTGCCGACGACGTCGTCCAGGGTGGTCACCTGGAAGCCGTCCATGGCCGCCTGAAGCGCGCAGATCGGGTCGACCTCGGTCACGATGACCCGGGCTCCCTGACCGCGCAGCGCGTCGGCGCAGCCCTTGCCCACATCGCCGTAACCGCACACGACCGCGACCTTGCCACCGATCAGCACGTCGGTCGCCCGGTTGAGGCCGTCGATCACGGAGTGGCGGCAGCCGTACTTGTTGTCGAACTTGGACTTGGTGACCGAGTCGTTGACGTTGATCGCCGGGAAGAGGAGCTGCCCGGAACGGTGCATCTCGTACAGCCGGTGCACGCCGGTGGTGGTCTCCTCGGTGACACCCTTGATGCCCTCGGCGATCTTGGTCCAGCGCTTGTCGGGGCCGACGGTGCGGCGCAGCGTGTCGAGGATGATCGCCCACTCCTCGGGGTCGTCCTCGCCCGCCGTCGGCACCGCGCCCGTCTTCTCGAACTCGGCACCCTTGTGCACGAGCAGCGTGGCGTCGCCGCCATCGTCGAGGATCATGTTGGGGCCGGAGCCGTCCGGCCACTGCAGGGCCCGCTCGGTGCACCACCAGTACTCCTCGAGCGTCTCGCCCTTCCAGGCGAAGACCGGTACGCCGGAGGGGTTCTCAGGGGTGCCGTTCTGGCCGACGACGACCGCGGCCGCGGCGTGGTCCTGAGTGGAGAAGATGTTGCAGCTCACCCAGCGGACGTCGGCGCCGAGCGCGACGAGCGTCTCGATCAGCACGGCCGTCTGGATCGTCATGTGCAGCGAGCCCATGATCTTGGCGCCCTTGAGCGGCTGCGACGCGGCGAATTCCTTCCGGGTCGCCATAAGTCCCGGCATTTCGTGCTCCGCGAGGCGGATCTCCTTGCGGCCGAAGTCCGCAAGCGAAAGGTCGGCGACCTTGAAGTCCATGAGTGTCATCCCTCCATTGTCCGTCGCAGCGAGTTTAGGCGGCGCGATCCACCCCGTGCATCCGATCACATGCGAACCTGACACAAGAATGTGAGGATTGCGCTCGTACGGCTCCCGCAACGGCCCGGAAACGTCTAGCGTGGGCGAAAAGGAACTGGAGGTGGTGGCTTCGATGCGGATCACGGAGGCCGCCAGACGGCTCGGTCTGTCCCCCCGCATGCTGCGCTACCGGGAGGCGCTCGGGCTGCTGCCGCCGATCCGCGATCGGGGCGCTCACCGGCAGTTCGGGCCCGAGGAGTTGGCCGCCGTCCGCCAGGCGATGGACCTGGAACGCCGTTTCGACGTCTCCCCCGCCGAGTTGGCCTTCGCGCTGCGTGCGCTGGCCGAGCCCGCCGTCGGCCAGGCCGTCCGGGACCTGGGCGTGCGGATCGGCCGGATCCCGGCGCCGCGCCGGGCACTGGACTTCGAGAAGGAGAAGGCCCTCCGCCTGCTGAGGGGCCGGTAAGGAAGCCGCGATCGCCGTCACCGCGTGGCCCGGGTGCCGGCGAAGCTGGGGCCCTGCACGACCGCGCCAGGCGGTCATCCACGTCTACGAGACCGGCTGCGTACGGCCCGGCGAAGACGCGTGATCAGACCCGGTCCGGATCAGGGGCGTTCGCGCGGTACAGATCGGGCTCGAGGTAGATGACTCGGGCGATCGGTACGGCCGCGCGAATGCGCCGTTCGGCCTCGTCGATCCCCCGGGCCACTTCTGCCGCCGTCTCGTCGTGCCGGACCGCGATCTTCGCCGCGACCAGGAGCTCCTCCGGCCCCAGGTGCAGCGTCCGCAGATGGATGACCCTGTCGATCTCCGGTGCCTCTTCCACTGCCGCGCAGATTCGCTCCTCGACTTCGGGCGCCGCGCTCTCGCCGATCAGGAGCGACTTGGTCTCCAGGGCCAGGATGATCGCGATGACCGCGAGCAGGGCGCCGATGGCGAGAGTGCCGACGCCGTCCCACACGCCGTTACCGGTGATCACCGCCATCGTCACGCCGAACAGCGCGAAAACGAGGCCGAGCAGCGCGCCCAGGTCCTCCAGCAGCACGACCGGCAGCTCGGGGGCCTTGGCCCGGCGGACGAACGACACCCACGTCTCGTCGCCCTTGTGCCCCCGCGACTCCTTGATCGCGGTCCGGAACGAGAACCCCTCCGCCGCGATCGCGAAGATCAGCACGCCGAAGGCCCACTGCGGCGAGGCCACCGGATGCGGGTCGGAGATCTTGTGCCAGCCCTCGTACAGCGAGAACAGCGCGCCGATCGTGAACAGCACCACGGCCACCACGAAGGCGTAGAAGTACCGCTCCCGCCCGTAGCCGAAGGGATGCTCGCGGGTGCGCTTGCGCGCCGCGCGCTTGCCCCCCACCATCAGCAGCGCCTGGTTGCCCGAGTCGGCCACGGAGTGCACGGACTCCGCGAGCATCGACGACGACCCGGTGAAGGCGAACGCCACGAACTTCGCCGCCGCGATCGCCAGGTTCGCGGCCAGCGCCGCGATGATCGCCTTGGTACCGCCACCCGCACTCACGTGGAACTCCTCAGAAATTCGGCCACGGGAGATCTTATGGGGAAACCCGAGCCTGGAGTTCCATCACGGCGGGCACGTTGGTGGGGTCGATGCCATATCCCATGGCGAGATAAACGCTGCCGTAGTCTCCCAAGCCGACCAGCGTGGCCAGGCGCTCCAGTGGGTGGGCGCCCTCGGCGAGGATCTCGGACACCGGCACACCGCGGTTCTCGGCGAGCCGTACGGACGCCGTCCGGCACTTCACGACCTGCGGATGCTCCTCGGCGTCACGCAGCAGGAACAGCCGCAGCCGGGCGCTCGGTCCGCCGGACCCGTCCGGCTCGTCGGCGAACGGATCGTGGAAGAGCTCCCGCCCGGCCAGCGGCCCGTCGAGCACGGCGAGCTGGTCATGGCTCGCATCGGGGATCTCACCCCACACAGCGGGATATTTCGCGTTCTCACTGAGCTGACGAGCGAGCCGGTGCGCGGCCACCCGCGCCAGCGGCGAGGTGCCCCAGATCATCGGGACGCTGCCGGCCAGTTCCATCGCCAGCGTCTTGCCGGGATTGATGAACGACTCACTCGACGGCCGGCACCGGTGGGCGATGTCCTCGAGCCGCCCGGCCATCGACTCGAACACGTCCTCCCCCGCCTCCACCAGGCCCAGCGAGGCCGCTGCGACGACCAGGGGAACCGCCAGCTCCCACAGCGCCGTACGCGAAGGACCCGGCGATCCGGAGACCGGCACGTACGGCCCGCCGGCCCGGACGACGAGGTCGCGAAGCGGCGTGCCCACCGGGCCGACCCCGATCATCCGGCAGCCGCGCCGTACGGACTCGGCCGCCAGCGCGAGCGTCTCCTCGGTACGGCCCGAGCGCGAGACGGCGCAGACCAGGTCGGCGGCGCCGACCCAGCCCGGCAACCGGTAGCCGCGCACTGTCACGATCGGCAGCGGCGCGCCGTTCCCGCAGACGGCCTCGAGCACCTCGCCGGCGAGCGCCGAGGCCCCCACCCCGGCCACCACGATCGCCCGTGGCCTGCCGTCCGCGGCGACGCGAGCCACCTCCGCCTCCCGCGCGGAGCGGTACGCCGTGCGGACCTGGGCGGCCGACGACGCGACGGCCCTGAGCATGCCGGCGGGGTCGCCCTCCACAAGGCAGGACTGGTCGTCGAGCCGGTCAGGCTCGAAACTCCGGCCGGGCGCCCCTCCGGCGCCGCTCATACCTTGCGGGCCTCGTCGACGAGGAGAACCGGGATGTCGTCGCGCACCGGATAGATGAGCCCGCACGTGTCGGACGTGCACGACAACTCGTCCGCATCGGCGTCCGCGGCGACGCGGAGCGGGGACTTGCACGCCGGGCAGGCCAGGATGTCCAGCAACCAGTCGTCGATCTTCAACTCGTCAGCTCCTCACGACGGCGAGCGCCTCGTCGCGCACGGCCGCCATCATCGTCTCGTCCGCCGCCTCCGCGTTGAGCCGCAGCAGCGGTTCGGTGTTGGACGGCCGCAGGTTGAACCACCAACCGGTACCACTGACGGTGAGACCGTCCAGTTCATCGAGGGTCACGCCCTCACGGCCGGCGAAGGTCCCGCGCACCCTGGCGAGGGCCGCGTCCTGGTCGGCCACCCTGCTGTTGATCTCCCCGGAGGACGCGTACCGCGAGTAGCGCGACAGGACCTCCGACAGCGGCCGTTCCTGCTCGCCCAGCGCGGCGAGCACGTGGAGGGCCGCCAGCATGCCGGAGTCGGCGAACCAGAAGTCGCGGAAGTAGTAGTGGGCGGAGTGCTCGCCCCCGAAGACCGCCCCCGTACGGGCCATCTCCGCCTTGATGAACGAATGCCCGACACGGGTACGGACCGGGACGCCGCCGTGCTCTCGTACGATCTCCGGCACGCCCAGGGAGGTGATCAGATTGTGGATGACCGTCGCACCCGGGTGCTTGGCCAGCTCACGGACCGCGACCAGCGCGGTGATCGTGGACGGTGAGACCGACTCGCCCCGCTCGTCGATCACCCAGCACCGGTCCGCGTCGCCGTCGAACGCGATGCCGATGTCGGCGCCGTGCTCGACGACCGCCTTCTGCAGGTCACGCAGGTTCTCCGGCTCGATCGGGTTGGCCTCGTGGTTGGGGAAGCCGCCGTCGAGTTCGAAGTAGAGCGGGGTCAGCTCGATCGGCAGGCCGGTGAAGACTTCGGGAACCGTGTATCCCCCCATGCCGTTGCCCGCGTCGACCACGACCTTGAGCGGCCGGATCCCCGACAGGTCGACCAGGGTCTTGAGGTGGGTGGCGTAGCCGCCGAGGAGGCTCTGTTCGCTCACCGTGCCCTCACCGGCCGCGCTGGTTCCACCGCTGCCGATCAGTTCGGCCGCCCGATCCCGGATCTCGATCAGGCCGGTGTCCGTACCGATGGGCACTGCCCCGGCGCGGCACATCTTCATGCCGTTGTACTGGGCGGGGTTGTGGCTGGCGGTGAACATCACGCCGGGCAGGCCGAGGCTGCCGCTGGCGTAGTAGAGCATGTCGGTCGAGCCCAGGCCCGCATTGACCACATCGGCGCCCCGGGATGTCGCACCCCGGGCGAAGGCCGCGGCCAGCGGACCGGAGGAGGACCGCATGTCGTGCGCCATCACCACCGACCCGGCGCCGGTCACCTCCACGAAGGCCGCCCCGACGGCCTGCGCGATCTCCTCGTTGAGCTCGTCCGGCACCACGCCGCGCACGTCGTACGCCTTGAAGATCTTGGTGAGGTCGGCCACCGCATAGCCCCTAAAAGTCGTGACGTCTTCGCAGTCGAGCCTATAGCGCCGTCGTGACGCGAGGTCACCGCTCCCGGTTCGGCTGTGCCGACTTCAGCACCCGCAGGTGCCCCCGGCGCCCCACCTCGACCGCCTGTCCGACCGGCTCCCCCGCCGCCGGGGCGGGACGTGCGGCCTCGCGCACCGCGTTGGCCAGCGCCTCCAGATCGTCGCCGCTCGGCGAGACCGCCTCCGACGGAAGCCGTACGACCTCCCATCCCCGCGGTGCGGTGAGCCGCTCCGCATGCTCCGCGCACAGGTCGTAACAGTGAGGCTCTACGTACGTCGCCAGCGGGCCGAGGACAGCGGTGGAGTCGGCGTAGACATACGTGAGTGTGAAGACGGCAGGCTGCCTGCAGGCGGTACGGGAACAGCTGCGGACGGGGCTCACGGTGGGACCGTATCCGGTCCGCGTTCACATTGCCACCACCCTGGCACTCTTATCGAGCGTGTCGCCACAATCCGTCCAAAATATTCGAGGTACCCATGCCCGGCTCACGGCAGGGGCATGACTTTTGGAACACGCCCCAGGGACACAGCCTAAGCTGGCTGCGTGAGCGAGCGGAGCGAGCGCGGCGGCGGCCCGGATCCCCAGCGGCGGGTCCGGCGACGCGACCGGCACGGCCGCGGCATGCGCGGACCGATCGCACCGTCTCATGTGCCGATCGCCAAGTCGCGCGGTGAGCGCTTCGACGACCTGGTGCTCGACGCGGTGGACCGGCTCAAGCCCCGGTGGGGCGCGCAGCTCGCATCGGTGGAGTTCGCCGTGGAGGAGGTCCCTCCGCCGCACGAGTTGATCGACGGGCCGACCAGGCTCTCGTCGGATCCCATCCCGCTCGGGCGGGCGGAGTCCGCGGCAGGGAAGGATCCGGCCGCGGTGATCGTCTACCGTCGCCCGCTCGAGGCCAGGGCCCGTGACCGCGACCAGCTCGGCACGCTCGTGCTCGACGTCGTCGTCGAGCAGGTGGCCAGTCTCCTCGGGCTCGCCCCGGAGACCATCGACCCCGGATACGACGACCGCCATTGACCTTCCGCGCGGGATCTCAAGGGAGAACGGCGGCCGGGGAGTCGGTGGTGGACGGGACGAGCGTCCAGATCCGGGCGAGGGCGAGTGGCTGTGCGGTGATCAGCAGGCCGTCTCGGGTCGACTCGTCGAGCACGCGTCCGCCGTACACGGGACCGGAGCCGGGCAGCGGCTGCACGACGACGGCGAAGGCGGACCCGGACCCCGCGGGCGGCTTGAGCTTGACCTCCCTGGTCCGGCCGGCCGGCACGGTCACCTCCATCGGCTCCGGCACGGTCCCCTTCTGAGGCAGGATCCGGATCCGTACGGCGCCCGCCGCGAACGGGGCCGACAGCACGAGACGCGAGGTCTGCTTCCGGGAGGACCGTCCGTCGGCCACCACGCTGCCGAGGTCGATCGGCTGCGCTCCCGCGGTGAACGCGACGTCCTGCGCGGCGCCGGTCCCGGTGATCATCATGCCGGCGACGATCGGCGCATCCGAGGTCAGCACCAGCGCCGCCGGCTGTCCGCCGATGCCGGTCGTCAGGTCCATCGTCGCGGTGGAGCCCGCGGGCACGTCCACGTCCTCCTTGTTCTTGAGGGCGTAGAAGCCGTCCTTGAGCACGGCCTTCACCTGGACGACGGTGTCCTCCTCTCCGGGGGCCGTGACGTACAGTTCGCGGCGGCCCGCGATGCCGGGAATGCCGGGGACCACCACCGTGGTGGACGGCGCCGCGGCCACCGGCAGCCAGTCGACGCCCTTCCTGAGGACGACCTTGACCGCGGCGGCCACCCGCCCGTTGCCCGTGCTCACGCGCAGCGCCATCACCAGGGGTGAGGGTGCGAGATCGCGCAGATCGATCGCCTTGTGCTCACCCGGCTGGAGGATCACCCCGTTCCCCCGGTCGCTGAGCACCGGGCCCTCACCCGAATAGATCATGACCGACACGTCGGCGGGCGCGGCGTCGGCGTTGGCGAGATAGAGCCGCACATCCGCCCCTGCCGGTCCCGGGCCGACGAACCAGGCGTCGGCGCCGGGCTCGACGCAGCGGACGCCCGCCAGCCCGCGCTGGGTCCCGGAGGTCTCACGGGCGGTCTGCGCGCTCTCCAGCCCGGGGGCCATGGCGCCGGTCGCCGCTACCGTGACCGGCCCACCGCCGGCGGGCATCTCCCGCTGCCACAGCACGCCCGGCCTGTCGATCACGGTCTCCGGCTTCGGGGATCTCCCGTCCTTCTCCGTCTTGGCGCCCGCGGCCTCGGCTGATGCGTGCACCTGCGTGAGCGTGGCGCTACCCGTGCCCTTGCCGCCGGAACTCTCGGCATCGGGCCCTTCAGAATGGGGCCCTTCAGAATGGGGCCCTTCAGAATCGGGCGGAGACACGACGCTGATCTTGCTGCCGCCCGGGGCCGGGCACACCACGGACACGGCCTCCACCGGAGCCTTCACCGCCTGGGGCTGCCGCTGCACCACCGGGGCGGGCCGGCCGACGTAGGCCGCGCCGTACAGGGCGGCCAGCGCGACCAGCACCAGGGCGAGCAGGCCGAAGCGGTTCTCGATCAGTCCTTTCATGCTCGCACCCTGTTCGCCTTCGCCCTGTTTCTCTTCGCCCTGTCTTCCCTCGCGCTCTCCTCCGCCGGCACGTCGGCTTCGCCGTACTCCTCTTCCCGGTTGGTACGGCCCGGCGAGGCGAGGATGAGCACAAGGGCGAGCAGACCTCCCTGAGCCCACAGCCAGGCCCGGTGCCGGCTGTCGTCGGCGGTCCGCGGCGTGGGGAGGGCGACCGGATGGGCCATCCGCCACAGCCCGCCGGCCTGCGACAGGCTCATCCGCACCAGGGCCGGCTCGGAGTCCAGCGCCCGCCGCAGGGCCGGGTCTACGGGGGCGGGCACGGTGATGAACTGAACCCCGAAGGACGCGATCGTCTGGACATCGGCACCGCCACGGCCTGAGGTGAGCCCGGCCACGGCGTCGGTGAACCGCCGGCGATCGTCGTCGGGCGGTTCCAGGTCGGCCTCGCCGATCAGGGGGGCCCTGCCGTGCAGGACGGTGTAGACGACGCGCCCGTCTTTCTGGCGCAACAGCAGCGTGCCCTGCCCGTTTGCCGATCCGACCGCGGCGAGGACCGGCATCGGGTCGGGGACGTCGTACCGCAGTGGACCGCCCGCGCCCGACTTCACCCACAGCGACGCGGCCGCGACCGGGGTGGCGAAGGCGACGGCCGCGATGAGCAGCGCGCCCAGACGGCGCAGCCCGCCCGCCGCGCGGAACTCCGCGATGCGGTAGGCCGGGTGCGCGGCGGCCAGCAGCAGGCCGGTCGCGGCCAGTGCCATCGGCGCACCGGGCCAGACCGAGACTCCGTCGACCGTGGCACGGCTGACGACGATGGCGACGAGCACGCCGAAGAGCACGACCCCCCATCCGATCACCATCACCATCTGGTCGCGGCGCAGCAGCAGCGCGGCCAGGGCGACGGCGACCAGACCGGCGGTCACCCAGAACGGGGGCACGCCCGGGCCGCCGGGGCTCAGCATGAGCAGAGACTCGGCAGGCAGGCGGGGGTCGGCCAGGGCGGGGTCGCGCAGGCCCACCTCCAGCAGGATGCGGCCCGGCTCCCGCACCAGCTCGGCCAGCCAGGGGAACAGCAGGAGGATCGGGGTGCCGAGACCGATGACCAGCGAGGTCCGCGTGCCCCGCCGGATCCCGCCGAAGGACACCGCGGCGAGCGCGCCCAGCACCGCCACCAGGATGTAGACGAGGGGGACGAAGGCCGTCCCGACGGCGAGCAGCAGGCCGAACCCCCAGGCCGCGCGGCGGGAACCGGCGACCACCCTGGTGCCGAGCGCCGCGTACACCGGAAGCAGCACGAAGACGATCGCCGTGCCGAGCCGCCCGCTCGCGATCGCGCCGGTCGCGACCGGCAGCAGGGCGTAGGTGGCCGCCAGCCAGACCCGGGCCGGCCTGTACGGAATCATCCTCTTGGTAGCGACATAAGCCGAGAATCCGGCGAGTGGCACGCAGCCCAGCAGCAGCACGCCGACCGCGAGCCAGGTCTTGCCGAAAGCGACCGCGGACAGCGCCGCGAGCACCGCCACGTACGGCGGGGCCCAGTTGTCGGAGCCCAGGCCGGCGGCGTGATGCCCCTCGGTGTACAGCCGCCACAGGTCCCCGGCGCCGCCCACGACCGGCGTCAGCGCGCCGCCCCCCAGCAGGTCGCCCTCCAGCAGGTCACCCACCAGCAGCGACCGCTCGGCCACGAGCGTGACGGCGGTGAGCACGAGGCAGAGCAGCACGCCCGGATTGCCGAACACCCGCTGGAGCATGCCCGCGTCGGCGAGCAGTTCCTCCCCGTCATCCTGGTCCGTCTCACCGCCCGCGGCCCCCGCGTGATGGCGACCGGAGGACTCGACGGGCCCCGAGCCGGCCAGGAAGCTCTGCACCATGTCGGTGAGCCGCCGGAAGGCCCCGCCCGGCGGGGTGAACAGGCGCCGGACCGCCGGGTACCCCTGCTTCCTGCCCTTCCTGCGTGCTTTACGCGCCCGGTACAGCCGCACCGGATGGCGGATGACCGAACCGAGCGCGACCACCTCGTCCAGGGCGTTGGCGGGCTGTTTGGCCAGCAGGAACAGCATCGTCCGTACGAGCGACCCGCACACGTTTCGCATGATCGATCGCAGCAGTGCCCAGAAGGGCAGGTTCGCCATGATGACGAACAGCGCATTGCGCCGGTCGAGCCGGCGCGGGTGCTCATCACTGGTCGCGACGCGCCTGCGCCGCCGGGCGGAGGCCTCCGCGTGCCAGGCGACGGCGCCGCTCACGTTGAGCACGCGGTGGCCGGCCGTCCTGGCCCGCCAGCACAGGTCCAGATCGTCGCGGAAGAGCGGAAGCTCCGGGTCCAGCCCGGACAACTCCTCCCAGACATCACGGCGGATCAGCATGCCGGCCGTGGAGACCGACAACACGTCCCGCGCACCGTGTGCGCCGTCGTGCTGACCCTGGTCGTACTCCCTGGGCTCCAGGCCCGTGTCGCGCCGACCCGATCTGCTGACCGTCACGCCGATCTCCAGCAGCACCCGCCGGTCGAGCCAGTCGCGGAGCTTGGGGCCGAGGATGGCCGCCTTCGGATCCTGGTCGGCCGCCGCGAGCATCGCCTGGAGAGCTTTCGCGTCGGGCGCGCAGTCGTCGTGAAGCAGCCACAGCCACTCACGTACCTGTCCTTGCGGGTGACCCGCCTGCGTCTGGGCGGGCGCGGCCGGAAGGCGCCGCAGCACCTCGTGCACGGCCTCGCCGAAGCCGGTCGACCTCGGAAGACTCAGTACGCTGCCGGCGCCGAACACCTCGGCCAGGACCCGCCCGCTGCCGTCGCGGCTGCCGTTGTCGACACCGACGACGCGGTCGAGCGGCCGGGTCTGTCGCAGCACGGCCGCCAGCGTCTCCTTGAGCCATCGGGCGCCGTCATGGGCGACGACGATCGCGGTGACCGAGTGCACGTCGAATCCTTGGGGGGTCGTACGGCTAGCGCCGACCACGATACGGCAAGTGCGGACTCATCCGATCACACGCATAGGAAACGGACCCATCCGGTCAGCGGAAACGCCCGAAACCCGAAAGACGGGCGCGCCCGAGCGGGCTGATCAGCCGGCCTGACGCTTCAGCCTGCGACGTTCACGCTCCGACAGCCCGCCCCAGATGCCGAACCGCTCGTCATGCTCGAGTGCGTACTCCAGACACTCGGCCCGCACCTCACACGAGCGGCAGACCTTCTTGGCTTCCCGAGTGCTGCCGCCTTTCTCGGGAAAGAACGCCTCCGGATCGGTCTGGGCGCACAACGCGCGTTCCTGCCAACCAAGATCTTCACCATCGAGCGCCTGTGCCATGACCAGATCGGTCAATGCACACCTCCCTGTCGCTCGCCCGCCCACATGGAGCCCCCCATAAAACGCCTCCCCTATACCCACCCGTGGGAAGGCGTAACAACATGTCTGTAATTACACGCACGTGGTGCGTGTGGCGTCAAGCGGCATAACGATACCCGGGGAAAGACACGCTTGCCCCGGTTCGTCCGTACTGCTCTTCGCTCCAATCAGCGTTCGGAACCATACCAAGGGAGGTTGGGGTCGGTTCCGCGGCCTGACTGATCGCTGCCGGAACCTTCCTCATACTTTGCCTGCGACCGGTCGGGGGCGTAGATCGCGGTCGGGTCGATGGGCTCCTCCCGGCGGGTCGGACCCCCGGTCGGGCTGGGACCGCTCAGCGGATCTCCCTGGTAGGCGACCGGGTCGAAGCGCACGGTCTGGTCGGCGGCCGCGCCCCCGGACGCCGGGTCGGCCGGACGGTCGGACATCTGCGGGTGACCGAGCGGGCTGTCGTAGAAGTCCTGGTAGCTCTGCGGCGGGTCCAAGGGCCCGGTCGGGCCGCTGGAGTAGTCGCTCGGCCTGGCCTGCTGCTGGTAGCTCTGCGCCTGCTGGTACGCCTGCGCGAGCTGCTGCCCGCGCGGGTCGGCCGCACCTTCGTATCTCGGAGAGTCGTCGTAGGTCGTCTCGTAGCCGGAGTCGAAGGCCGGGGCGGCGGGCGCCTGCCTGGCGAACTGGGGGCCCGAATATCCGCTGAACGGCGAGCCGCCCTGCTGACCGTAGGGCCGACCCTGCTCGTAATGCCCCTGCTCGTAGGGTGCCTGCTCGTAAGGCGCCTGCTCGTAAGGCGCCGCGGGCGGGGCGGCGGGCGATCCGTACGAGGACTCGGCGTAGGCGCCCTGGCCGACGCCCGCCTCAGCACCGGGCTGCTGCTGGCCGGCGTAGCCGTACTGGTCGAACATCGGGCCCTGCGGGGGCTGACCCGGCAGAGCCTGACCGGACGCGCCCTGGGTCGACGGGGCCGGAGGGAGCGCGGCGCCGAACTGCTCGGAGTAGTGCGCCCCCGTCTGGAAGTCCTGCGGGGACGGCTGACGGTCCTGCCCCTGGTGTTCGGCCGCCGACCACGGCTGCTGCTGAGCGGGCTGCCCGTACGACTCCTGCGTGTGCGGGGCATGCTGGGTGTACGCGGCGTTCTGCGCATACGGGGTGTTTTGCGTGTACGGGATGTTCTGCGCGTACGGAGTGTTCTGGGCGTAGGGATCCTGAGCGGCGTAGGGATCCTCGGAGCGGTCCTGGCTGAAGGCCCCTTGACCACGGTCCTGCGCCGGGTACGCGGTTCCGTACGAGTCGTGGGCGTACTGCTGCTGCTCTGTCGCAGCGGTCTCCGGCGGTGGCGCCGGAAGCTGCGGATAGGAGGCGGCGGGAGCGGGAGCGACGGCGGGCGTCGGCTGTCCCTGGCCCGATCCCTGCTCCTGCTGGGCAGTGCCCTCCTGAACTGTGCCTTGTTGAGCTACGCCCTGCTGAACTGTGCCCTGTTGGATCGGGCCCTGTTGGGTCGGGCCCTGTTGGATCGGGCCCTGTTGGATCGGGCCGGGACCGGGCTGGCCGACCCCATGCGGATCGCCGTACGGGCCGGGCGGGCCGTACTGACCCTGAGTGGTGGGCACGGGCGGCATGGCTCCGGGGTGTACGCCGTGGTCCTGCTGGACAAGCTGAGGGGACTGGGCGGGCTGAGGGGACTGAGAGGACTGTGAAGGCTGAACGGGCTGTGAAGGCTGAACGGGCTGTGGGGACTGAGGGGCCGGGCCCTGACCGTAACCCGCCCCGTAGGCGCCGTCGGGGTGCCCTCCCAGTTGCTGGCCGACCTGCTGCGGACCGGCCTGCTGCGGACCGGCCTGCTGCGGACCGGGGGCGTACGCCTGCCCCTGCGGGCCGTAGGCGTCGCTTTGCGGTCCTCCATAGAAGCTCTGGTTCGGCACGGCGGAGGAGCCGCCGGACTGGAGGTTGGCGGCGGACCTGATCGCGAAGACGATCCCGATGGCGGCCAGGGCGATCTGAGGAACCCCGGTGAGCAGGGACTCGAACCGGGTGCGGAAGGTCCAGTCACCGCCGAACAGCACGCCCAGCACACTGATCAGGCTGAAAAGCACGCCCAGGCCGAGCGTCCCGGCCGAGCCGAGCGCGACCAGGCGGGCGCGCGGCGTCGGCGCGCCGAACTTGGTCACGAGCAGCACCGCGCCCACGGCGAGGGCGGTCCACATCGGGAAAGCGAGGCTCGCCAGACCGGGGACCGCCCGGTCACCGAAGGTGGACATCGGGCTCTCACCGATCAGCAACTGTGCGATGCCGACGAGGGTGCCCGTGACCAGCACCGCGAGCATGATCAACGCGGCTGGCTCGCGCAGCCGGTCGTTGTCGGCCTTGAGCATGGCTCCCCCCAACGGTCAAAACGGTGCTCGGGGAAGTTTTGCACACAGCCGACATTGGTGTATGCCGCGACAAGAACCTCATAAGCCGCGAGAGCCTACTAATCCCCTTATCCCTGCATCTCATGGTGGCCCCTCACGCGGGGAGACGGCTCGATGGAAGACTGAGAGACATGCGAATCGTGTCCCTCGCCGGAGGAATCGGCGGTGCTCGCTTCCTTCGCGGCCTCAGAGCAGCGGCGCCCGACGCCGAGATCACCGTGATCGGCAACACCGGAGACGACATCACGCTCTTCGGCCTGCGTGTCTGTCCCGACCTCGACACCGTCATGTACACGCTGGGCAGCGGCATCAACGAGGAGCAGGGCTGGGGACGCGCCGATGAGAGCTTCACCGTCAAGGAGGAGCTGGCCGCCTACGAGATGGAGCCACAGTGGTTCGGGCTGGGCGACCGCGACTTCGCGACGCACATCGTGCGCTCGCAGATGCTGGCGGCCGGCTATCCGCTCTCGCAGGTGACCGAGGCGCTGTGCGTGCGGTGGCGGCCGGGCGTGCGGCTGCTGCCGATGTCCGACGACCAGACCGAGACCCACGTGGTCGTCTCCGACGAAGGCGGCAGGCGGGCGATCCACTTCCAGGAGTGGTGGGTGCGGCTGCGCGCTTCCGTACCGGCCGAGCAGATCGTGCTCGTGGGCGCCGACGACGCCCGTCCGGCTCCCGGCGTCCTGGAGGCCATCCGAGACGCCGATTTCGTGATCCTTCCGCCTTCGAACCCGGTCGTCAGCATCGGCACGATCCTGCAGATCCCCGGCATCCGGACGGCATTGGAGGAGAAGACCGTCGTCGGCGTCTCCCCGATCATCGGCGGGGCGCCGGTCCGCGGCATGGCCGACGCCTGCCTGACCGCGATAGGCGTGCACACCAGCGCCCAGGCGGTCCTCGAGCTGTACGGCTCACGCCTGATCGACGGGTGGCTCGTGGCCGAGCAGGACAAGGACGTCTCCCTGGACGGCGTGACCGTCGAGGCCCGCCCGCTGCTCATGGACTCCCCCGAGGCCACCAGGGACATCGCCGCCGCCGCCCTCACCCTCGCGACCTCCCTCAAAGCGTGACCCCCACACACACACACAACCCCCGCGTGATCTTGCAGTTTCTCGCAGACACGCCCGCCGACCAGCGAATTCGGCCACCGTGATCTTGCAGTTTCTCGCAGCCGACCACTCTGAACAGGTAGAACAGCGTCCATGATCTTGCACAGAGGGAACCCGTGACCCACATCGCCATCACCGGCGTGCCCGGACTGCCCGAAGTACGGCCCGGCGACGACGTCGCCGACCTCGTCGCGCGAGCCGCGCCTGACCTGACCGACGGCCTGGCCGACGGCGACATCCTCGTCATAACCTCCAAAATCATCAGCAAGGCCGAGGGTCGGATCCGCCAGAGCCGTACGACACAAGGCGACAGCGATACGAGACAGGGCGACGTCCGTACCGCCGCGATCGAGGAGGAGACGGCGCGCGTGGTCGCCCGGCGAGGCGAGACCGTGATCGCGCAGACACGGCACGGCTTCGTGATGGCGGCGGCCGGGGTCGACGCCTCCAACACCTCCCCCGGCACGATCCTGCTGCTGCCCGAGGACCCCGACGAGTCCGCCCGGCGGATCCGCCGAGGGCTGCACGAGCGCCTGGGGGTCCAGGTCGGCGTGATCGTCTCCGACACGTTCGGCCGGCCGTGGCGGCACGGCCTGACCGACGTGGCGATCGGCGCGGCGGGCGTCCGGCCGCTCGACGACTTCCGCGGGAGGTTCGATCCGTACGGCAACGAGCTGTCGGCGACGGTCACCGCGCTCATCGACGAGCTGGCGTCCGCCGCCGAGCTGGTCAAGGGCAAGCTCGACGGCGTCCCGGTCGCCGTCGTACGCGGCCTGCCCGGCCTGGTCACCGCCGACGACGGCCCCGGTGCCCGCGCACTGGTGCGGCCCGCCGACATGGACATGTTCCGGTACGGCTCGGCCGACGTGGTCCACGCCCGCCGCACGATCCGCGAGTTCACCGCCGAGGCCGTGGATCCGGAGGCCGTACGGCGGGCGGTGGCGGCGGCCGTCACCGCCCCGGCTCCGCACCACACCACACCGTGGCGGTTCGTCCTCCTGGAGACCGCGGCCTCCCGTACGGCACTGCTGGACGCGATGCGGGACGCCTGGATCGAGGACCTGCGATCGGACGGGTTCTCCGAGGAGTCGATCGCCCGGCGGATCAGGCGGGGCGACGTGCTGCGGAACGCCCCCTACCTGGCGGTCCCCTGCCTGGTCATGGACGGCTCGCACACCTACCGCGACGAGCGCAGGAACGCCGCCGAGCGGGAGATGTTCGTGGTCGCGACGGGAGCGGGGGTGGAGAACTTCCTCGTCCAACTCGCCGTCGAGGGCCTGGGCTCGGCCTGGGTGTCGTCCACGATGTTCTGCCGCGACGTGGTGCGCAAGGTGCTCGACATACCGGAGACCTGGGATCCGATGGGCGCGGTGGCCATCGGCCACCCCGCCGCTCCGCCCAGGGACCGGCCGCGCCGCGACCCCGCCGACTTCATCGTAACCCGGTGATCACGCTCCCTTGCGGGCGGCGGCGCCCCAGCCGAGCGACGAGAACCTGCGCAGCAGGGCCGCGTCGATGAACTGGGCCGGATCGAGTTGCTCGAAATCACCGAAGAATCTGACGATGTCCGCCACGGCACGGGGAAAGAGACCGGAGGCGGTCTTCTCGTAGACGCCTCTGACCTGGTCGGTGTCGCCCGCCCGGTCGTCGGTCAGCGTCATGTGAGTGATGACCAGGTGACTTCCCGGGGCCATGATCTCGCGCAGGTAGGCGACCTCCTCATAGGGATCGGGGAGGAAGTGGAGGAGCGCGACCATGAGCACCCCGACGGGCCGGGACCAGTCGATCAGACCGGACTCGGCGACCGCGGCGACCAGTTCCTTGGGCCGGCTCAGGTCGGCCTGCACCATCGCCGCCCCGGGTGAGCTGGCGAGGATAGCCCTGCCGTGCACGCACACGACGGGATCGTTGTCCACGTAGACCGTGTGCGCGTCAGGGGTGATCGAGCGCGCCGCCTCGTGAACGTTGCGCTGTGTCGGGAGCCCGGCCCCGATGTCCACGAACTGCCGGATTCCCGCCTTCTCGGTCAGGTGGCGCACGGCGGTGCCGAGGAACTCCCGGTTGTACCGCACGCCATCTCTGGCCTCGGGGAACGCCTTGAGGATCTGCTCGGCCGCCTCGCGGTCGGCGGCGAAGTTGTCCTTGCCCCCGAGCATGTAGTCATAGATGCGGGCGACGTTGGGCGTGCTGACGTCAATACCGCGGGGAGGGGCGCCTTCGACCATGGGGCTCATGGTACTTCGCGGTATGCGCCATTTTAGATCTTTTGCGCATGTCGTGATTCTCCCGGCTGCCGCCGCTACCCCCGGTGCCCCGGACCCGTCTCGTCGGACGCTATGACTGGCAGACGCACGCTGCGGCAGACCCCGTCGCTGCGCTCGGCCGCAGCGAGGCGCTCGGGATCGGGCGTGCCGTACGACGTGGTCCGCCGGCGCAGCGGCCGTCCGGTCGGGGCGACCATCGCGGCGATGTCACTGATCGTCTTGTAGGACCCGTTCTCGGATCCGGCCATCCGGCTGATCGTCTCCTCCATCAGCGTGCCGCCGAGGTCGTTGACGCCGCCGGCGAGGACGGAACGGCACAGCTCGTCGCCGAGCTTGACCCACGAACACTGGATGTTCCTGATCGCGCCGTGCAGCATGATCCGGGCGAGCGCGTGTACGGCCCGGTTCTCCCGGGCCGTCGGCCCCGGCCGGGCGATCCCCGCGAGGTAGATGGGCGCGCTGTGGTGGACGAACGGCAGTAGCACGAACTCGCTGAACCCGCCCGTCTCCTCCTGGATCGTCCTGATAAGCCGGATGTGCCGTACCCAGTGCTCGTGCGTGTCCACGTGGCCGTACATCATGGTCGAGGTCGTCGGGATGCCCAGCCGGTGCGCCGTGGTGATCACCTCGATCCACTCGGCTGCCGGGAGCTTGCCCTTGGTGAGCACCCAGCGGACGTCGTCGTCGAGGATCTCGGCCGCGGTGCCCGGCAGCGAGTCGAGCCCGGCCTCCCTGGCCGCGAGCAGCCAGTCCTCGATGGACAGGTTCGTCCGGCTCGCGCCGTTGATGACCTCCATCGGGGAGAACGCGTGGATGTGCATGTCCGGGCAGCGCTCCTTGACCGCCCGCGCGATGTCGAAGTAGGCCGTCCCCGGCAGATCCGGATGGATGCCGCCCTGCATGCACACCTCGGTGGCCCCCGCCTCCCAGGCCTCCTGCGCCCGGTCGGCCACCTCGGAAAGCGACAGGGTGTAGGCGTCGGCGTCGGTCCGCCGCTGGGCGAACGCGCAGAACCGGCAGCCGGTGTAGCAGACGTTGGTGAAGTTGATGTTCCGGTTCACGATGTAGGTGACGTCGTCGCCCACCGCCTGGCGGCGCAGCCCGTCGGCGATCCGGCACAGCTCGTCCAGCCCCGCGTCGTCGGCGCCGGCGCCGGTCTGGTCGCCCGCGAGGCCCAGCAGCGCCACCGCCTGCTCATCGGTCAGCCTGGCCGGGTCGCTCTCCGCGCGCCGCAGCGCCTCCCGCACCACGCCGTCGACCACGCCGGTACGGCTCCCGCCGCCGCCCGGCAGACGGTCACGCAGCGCCGCCCAGTCGCCGTACACGCTGTCGAAGTCGTCACGGCGGTCGCTCGTACGTCCTTCGGCGTCGATGGAGACGTGCAGGTCCGCCCGGCCGCTGGTGCGCAGTCCGGCGGCGAAACCACCGTCCGGCTCCTGCCACGGTCGGCCGGTCGGCGCCACGCCCTCCCTGGCGAGTCCGGTCCGCGGGTCGGCGAGCGCGGCCACGTGCTCGCGCAGCCGCGGGTCGAGCCAGGGCTCCCCGGCCAGCACGTACTCCGGATAGATCGTCAGCCGCTCTTTCAGCTCGAAGCCGGCCCGAGCCGTACGGGCCGCCAACTCGTCGATCTGCGGCCACGGCCGCTCGGGGTTGACGTGATCGGGCGTGAGCGGGGAGACACCGCCCCAGTCGTCGATGCCCGCGCGGACCATCAGGCCGTACTCGTCGCCGATCAGGTTCGGCGGTGCCTGGACCCGCGCCCTGGGCCCGAGCACGAGCCGCGTCACCGCGATCATCGCGGCCAGCTCGTGCAGGTCGGCGTCGGGCATGCCACGCATCGCGGTGTCGGGCTTGGCCCGGAAGTTCTGGACGATGACCTCCTGGACACCGCCGTACTCCCTGGCCACCCGCCGGATGGCGAAGATCGAGTCGGCCCGCTCCTCGATGGTCTCGCCGATGCCGATCAGGATGCCGGTCGTGAACGGCACGCTGGATCGCCCGGCGTCCTCCAGCACGCGCAGCCGTACGGCCGGGTCCTTGTCGGGAGAGCCGTAGTGCGCCTGGCCCTTCTCGGCGAACAGCCGCTCCGACGTGGTCTCCAGCATCATGCCCATCGACGGCGCGACCGGCTTGAGGCGCTGCAGGTCGCGCCAGGTCAGCACCCCGGGATTGAGATGCGGCAGCAGCCCGGTCTCCTCCAGGACGCGGATCGCCATCGCCCGCACATACGACAGCGTGTCGTCGTAGCCGTGCGCGTCCAGCCACTCACGCGCCTGATGCCACCGGTCCTCGGGCCGGTCGCCGAGCGTGAACAGGGCCTCCTTGCAGCCCATCTCCGCTCCTTGCCGGGCGATCTCCAGCACCTCGTCGGGTGACAGGAACGCGGCGGGCAGTTTGTTCGGGGCCGTGGCGAATGTGCAGTAGCCGCAGCGGTCACGGCACAGACGGGTCAGCGGGATGAAGACCTTGCGGCTGTAGGTGATCACGCCTGGCCGTCCGACGGCGGCGAGCCCCGCGTCCCGCACTCTCGAGGCGTGCCCGAGAAGGGTCTCCAGATCGTCTCCGCGGGCCTGCAGCAGGATCGCGGCCTCGACCGCATCCAGTGTCTTGCCGTCCCGTGCCCGGGCGAGCGCCCGCCGCATCGCGGCCTCCGTGGGGATCACAACCTCGTTACGCACAGGATGCACAGTACGAAACCGGCGGGCGCCCACCTGTGGCGGGGTCTGATCGATTCACCAATCTTCAGCGATTCTTAATCGTCCACCCAAAGAGATTTCGCTGGACGTAAACAGTCGTACCGAAGCACACTTGAAATGTCACGATACGCACACACCACACGGGAGATCCGATGCCCTGGGCCATCCTCGTCTTCATCACCGCCATCGCCCTGCTCGCCCCGCTCTTCGGTGCGGACACCCGCGACGGCCAAGGCTGGAAGCCGGAAAACCCCAAAAACTTAGAGGCCCCGACTAAAAGGAGCGGTAGTCGCGGGCGGGCATGCGGGGGCCTCGGCCCGGTGGGCGGATGCCGCTGAGCTCGATCAGCTTGATCACCCGATGACGATGCCCCCGGAACGGCTCAAGCAGGGCGAGCATGCCCGCGTCATCGGTCTTCTGGCCGGTCAGCGCCCATCCGACGATGCTCGGTAAGTGGTAGTCACCCACGCTCGGCGCGTCGGGATCCCCGTGGGCGCGCTGACGCACCTCAGCCGACGTCCACACCCCGATGCCCGGCAGCGCCCGCAGCAGGCGGTCCGCCTCGGCCGAGCCCGCGCCACCGCACGTGGCTTCCAGCTTCTCGGCGTGGCGTGCCGCGTTGACGACGGTCCTCGCCCGTACGGCTTCCGCCCCGGCCCGGTGCCAGTCCCACGAGGGGATCCGCCGCCACACCTCGGGCGGCGGGATCACCGTCATCCCTTCGGGCGCCGGGCCCGGCGCGGCCTCGCCGTACCGGCGGACGAGCCACCGCCAGGCCCGCCAGGCCTCCCTGCCGACGACCTTCTGCTCCAGCACGGCGGGGACCAGAGCCTCGAAGACTCGTAAGGACCGCCCGATCCGCAGCCCGGAATGCCGGGCGGCGAGCCGGGCGACGAACATCGCCCGCCGAGCCTGCTCCGTCTCGCCGGCCCGGATACTGCGAGTGAGCGCCGCCAGCAGGTCGGCGAAGCCGGCCATGTCGTCGTCGGCGCCGAGCAGCCCCGGCAGCGTCTCCAGCGCCCACTCCGCCCCAGGTCCCCAGGCCTGAGCGCGGACCTCTCCGGCTCGCTCGATCGTGACGATCCGCAGCGTGGCGGGGCCGTCGGGGGTACGGGACGCGCGCCAGACGGCCCCGTCGGGGGTACGCCGCCAGGCGGGATCGGAGCCTCCGCGCCGATGGGGCGCCAGCGTCAGCGCCACGTCGATCGGCATGGCCGGCCGCCATCCGCGTTCGGACGGCCGTGGCGGCGCGACGGATTTCGGCAGCCCCGGCCCCGGCGCGGACACCGGCGCGGGCGTGAGGTCCGACATCGTTGATCACATATCGCTGGAGAACCTGACCGACGTGCCCGATATTACGGACCTGGGCCAGATCCGGATGCCACCGCGCAGTTCGTTGCCCGCCTCGATGACGGCCTCGTCACCCACGATCGCGTCCTCGACCACGACACCCGGGCCGATCTTGACACCACGCCCCACCACGGACCGCGTCACCCGGGCGTCCTCCGCGACCACGGCGCCGTCCATCACCACGCTCGCGTCGATCACGGCGGCGGACGCGACGAGCACCCCCGCGCCGATCGTCGAGCCGCCCTCCACCCGGGCGTCCGGCGCGACGACCGACCCCTCCGCGACCAGCGCGGGCACCCCCTGAACGGGCAGCGCCGGGGACTGCACCCGGCCAAGGGCGAGATCGCAGCAGCACTGTACGAAGGCGGCCGGGGTCCCCACATCCAGCCAGTAGGCGGGGTCCACATGTCCCAGGACCGGCGTCGACTCGGCCAGGAACTTCGGGAACAGCTCATACTCCACCGAGACCGGGCGTCCCGCCGGGATCTCGTCGATGACGCCGCGGCGGAATATGTAGCAACCCGCGTTCACCTGATCGGTGACCGGGGTCGGCGACTTCTCGATGAACGCCTCCACCCGGCCGTGCGCGTCGGTCAGCACCGAGCCGTACCGGCGTGGGTCCTCCACAGTGGTGAGGTGCAGCGTCACGGCGGCGTCCGCCTTCTCGTGCGCCGCCAGCTGCGCCGCCATGTCGTGGCCGGAGATGATGTCCCCGTTGAGGATGAAGACGGGGTCGTCCGGCCCCGACCGCAGCGCCGACGACGCGTTGCGGATCGCGCCTCCCGTGCCGAGCGGAACGTCCTCGGTCACATAGGTGATCTCCAGCCCGAACCTGCCGCCGCTGCCGAAACTTTCCGCGAACATCTCCGCGCGGTAGGCCGTGGCGAACACCACATGCCGCACCCCGGCGGCCGCGGCGCGCGCGAGCTGATGCTCCAGCAGCGGCACCCCGGCGGTGGGCAGGAGGGGCTTGGGAATCGACATCGTCAACGGGCGCAGGCGCGTCCCCTTACCACCGACGAGGAGAATCGCTTCAAGCGATCGCGAACCGGAGTTACCCATAGCCCGGCAGACTAGCTCAGGTGTCCACCGCACGCTGATATGCCGCGAGGTGGGCCTCGGCGGACAGCCGCCAGGTGAACTCCCTCGCCCGGTCGACCCCGGCCGACGACAGCGCCGTCCGCCGTCGCGGCGACTCCAGCAGCGCGCGCAGCGCGGCGGCGACGCTCTCGGCATCCGGCTCGGTATAGGCGACCGCGTCGCCGCCCACCTCGGGAAGTGAGGCCCGATGGGTGGTCAGCACCGGCGCACCGCACGCCATCGCCTCCAGCACCGGCAGCCCGAATCCCTCGCTGCGTGAGGGGAACGCGACCACGAGCGCGCCGCCCAGGAAGCCCGGCAGATCGGCGAAGGGAAGATATCCGGGCCGGACGATCCTGATCCTGGACGGCAGTCCGGCCATCGTCGCCTCGACCTCGCCGTCCCAGCCCGGCCCGCCGGCGAGCACCAGCGCGGGCGGTGCCGGCAGGTGCCCCACCGCCTCGGCGAAGCCGCGGATCAGGTTCGGCACGTTCTTGCGCGGCTCGAGCACGCCCAGATAGGCGATGTACGGATGACCGTGCAGGCCGATCCGGTCGGCGACCCGGCGGATCTCGCGTTCGCCGGGCGGGCGGAACAGCACGGTGTCCACGCCGTGATAGGCGACGTCGATCCTGGTCGGGTCGGCCCCCAGCACCCGGACGAGCTCGTCCCGCGTGGCCTTGGACGGCACGACGAGGCGGCTGGCCCGCCGTACGGCGGTTCGCGTGGCCGAGCGGAAGAACGCCGCCCTGGCCGTGTCGTACTGCTCCGGCTCCGGCTCAGGCTCGGTGAAGCAGGCCACGTCATGGATGGTCGCCACGATCGGCAGTCCGGATCGCAGTGGGATCGAGTAGTAAGGGGCGTGGATCACGTCGGCCTCGGCGCGTTGGGCGAGGACGGGAAGGCCGAACTGCTCCCACACCAGGCGCTTGCCCCGGTTGGTGAGGGCGGCCGGACCGGCGAGGATCCGCGCGGCGGGGGCCAGCTTGCCGTACCGCTCGGCGTCCGCGCGCTGGCACACCACGGCGAGGTCGGCGCCGGCCTCGTGCAGGGCGGCGACCAGCCCATCGACGTACCGGATCAGCGCGCCGCGATCGGCGGGAACCGCCGCGGCGTCGACGAGCACTCGGGGTGTCAACCAGATCGCTCCCCTCGGCGAGCCCCGGCGGCGGGACTCATTGGTCCGGCGGTGTCATCCGGTGAGGGCGGCCGAGGTCCTGCCGATGCTCCCCTGTGTTCGCGATCGGACCACAGAGAGTCGTCCCTCGGTCACCGTCACCTTCACTCTCTTCCCGACGTCCCCCGAACCGTGGCGATAATCACATAAGGGGCTGTCAGAGAATCGCGGAACCCGCGACCATTGCCCGGAAATGCCAGTCCACTCCGCTGTTTGTACGGAATATCAGCGCCGCTTGGCGTTCTCAACGGCGTCGGAGGGAGAGACGGCCCGCCGGGAGGCGAGACCGGCCAGGGCGGCACAGACCAGGTCGCCGATGGAGACGATCAGGCGGGAGCAGAGCACCGCGGCGGTCGCCGAGCCCCGATCGAGCACGGGGGCCAGCGCGGCGAACATGGCGACCTCCCGGACGCCCGCGCCCGCCGGTGCGACGACCACCAGGAAGCCCAGGCACCAGGCCAGCGCGAACGCGCCGAAGCTCAGCACCACCGCCGTCGCCCCGGACGCCCCACCTCCCCCGGCTGGCTCGAGTGCGTGCACGATGAGCGCGAGGTGCATGCCGTAGGCCGCCCATCCGACCAGCGCCCAACCCGCGGACACGAGCACCCCACGGCGGGTGAGCGGCCGTTCGAGCGGCGGGCGCCGCAGCTTCCGCAGCCCGAAGCCGATCGCCCCGTTGACGACCGCCGGGTGCAGTGCGGCGACGAACACCGGGATGAGCAGCAGGAGCCAGGCGTACCGCGCCACCGACTCGCCCGCCGGCGCGGGCAGCGTGACCGCCGCCACCACCAGGCCGCTCGCCAGATAGACCGGATAGGTCAGGAAAAAGGCAGCGGCGCTGCGCGATCTAGGGATTCCGTGATCACGGCCCATCTCCATCTGGGCCAGCACCGGCCACAGCGACCCGGGGATGTACTTGCCGAGCTGGCCGACAAAGAAGATCTTGGCGGCGTCGGTGAACGCCAGCGGCGACCCGAGGTCGGCCAGCAATGCACGCCACATCATCATCCCGGCGCCGAGCGCGCCGAGCACGGCGGCGAGCGACCCCGCCAGTTCCGGCCAGGACAGCCGGGCGAAGCCGTCGGAGACCTCGGCCCACCGCCCGGCGATCGCCCAGGCGCCGAACCCGAGCGCGACCAGCAGGAACAGCACGCGGACCACCTTGCGTCCGCTCACCCGGCCGCCTAACGGTTCGGCCGGCTGACGTCTCTCACGCGGCTGGCCGAGCTTCACGGCGTGCGTACCGGCTCGGGCGGCTGCGGGAGCGCGCCGCCGAGCGGCCGCCGCGGCGTCTTGGTGGCGACCCAGAGGTACGTCGGCACGACGGGCAGGAGGGCGTGCAGCACGGCGCGCGGCGTCCGCGACAGGGTCTCCCGTACGGCACGGCCCGCCGGACCGGGGAACAGCTCACCCCCGGCGAACCGCTCCGGCGAGGCGAGCACCGGGAACGTGTAGTCCCACACGTGGAAGGCCGCCAGCATCCGCCGCAGACCCCCACGAGTGCGGAAGCGCTCGTAGTAGTGGTCGGCCCGGCCGAACGCCCTGACGTACCGGTCGGCGGCGGCCGGCGGCAGATAGGACAGGAAGGGCAGCTTGTAGTGCGGCTCCATGATGCCGAGCCGGTTGCCGAGCCCGAGATAGAGCACCCCGTCGTCGGCCAGCACCCGGTGCATGTCCGCGATCACCGCGTCCGGGTCGACCACGTGCTCGTAGATGTGGTTGAAGACCAGCACGTCGAGCGAGCCGTCCGGGAACGGCAACGCGCCGCCGTCGGCGCAGACGAACCCGACCCGCCCGCCGAACCGGTCGGCCGCCTTCCGCAGCCCCGGCACGTCGATGTCGATCCCGAACGTACGGCTCGCGCCGGCGCCGGCGAGTTCGTCGGCGATGAACCCGGCCGAGCAGCCGACATCGCCCACGGTGAGCCCGGCGAGGACCTTGCCGGGATCGGCGTTCTCCCTGCCCAGGAAATGCGCGAGCACGGAGATGATCTTCGCGGCCTTCCGGCGGCGCTTGGCCTCGTCGAGCATCGCGGCTTGGAACTCGGAGTACTCGAGCTGTGCCGCCCGCCCCTCGCTCACGACCGATCACCGCCGCTGCCGCCACACTCGCGATCAGGGTTCCGTTCCACGGTGCCCAACAGTACCTTCGCCCGGCCCAACCCCGTTGCGAATCACAGCCTTGAACCACGACCAGCGACGGCAGCAGCGACAGCCCCCCCCCCCCGCGTGATCTCGCGAATACTCGCAGCAATGGCAGTTGACC
>NZ_JBHMQT010000017.1:0-35286 GCF_042435035.1 Sphaerimonospora cavernae | reverse complement strand
CCCTGGGCGATCCCATGAAGTAAGGAAAGGACCCGGCACCCAGCCGGGTCCTTTTCCCTTTTACCCGCAGGTGGACCCCCTGTACAAAGCAGGCATCAATCCCCTAGTTTCGCTTTACCCATCCTTTACTGACGAATGAGGCCAAAAGTGTGCCTCACGACAGACCAAGGAGCTTTCCCCTTTGAAGCGCACCCTGATGCTCGGTGGTGTCGCGGTCGGCCTGCTGGCCACCGCCGCCATCGCCCCCCCGGCCCACGCCGGTAAGACAGCGCCCAAGCCGAAGCCGCTGGCCGAGACCAACTTCGCGGCCAAGCAGGTGGCGGCGTTCTGGTTCGGCGAGAACATGGCCAACCTGCGCAACGCCAAGCCGTACGCCGTGGAGACCAAGGTCGCCGCCAAGCACGTCAACGTCGCCCCCACGCCGACCGACACCAAGGCGGGCACGGTCGGGTCCAGCGGCGACCAGAAGGCGTCCACCGCCAAGACGAAGAACGTCAACCTGCCGCGCACCTCGGGCAAGGTCTTCTTCATCGGCGCGGACCACAAGCCGCACTGGTGCTCGGCCACCGCGGTCCAGTCGATGCACAAGAACCTGGTGGCCACCGCCGGGCACTGCGTCTACGACACCAAGACCGACAAGGCCATGCTCGACAAGTGGGTCTTCGTCCCCGGTTACTACCAGGGCAAGACCCCGTGGGGCATCTACGTCGGCAAGCTGGCCTTCACCCACTTCGACTTCGAGACCTACGCCGACTACGACTACGACTACGCGTTCGTCACGGTCTACAACGGCGTCAAGGTCACCGGCTCGAAGACGTCCAGGGTCGACGACTGGATCGACAAGAAGGTCTTCAAGACCAGTGCCGAGGCACTGAAGGCGCAGCGGGATCTCGAGACCAAGCACACGGCCTTCGCCGGCCGCATCGTGCCGTTCGTCTCCGAGCCCAAGACGGTCATCCGAGACAAGAAGAACAAGGAGTTCAAGAAGACCGACGTCGACCTGCTCGACTGGGTCATCGCTCAGAACGAGGACGTCGTGCCGACGCGCGTGGCCACGGCGAAGCCCACCGTGGCCCAGATCGACTCCAAGGTCAAGGACACGCTGGCGAAGCTGAACCAGGGCCGCGGCGCGACCACGACGTTCAAGACGGCGGACGGCACCGGCGTCAACGTCACCCGGGTCAACCGGGCGGAGTGGAACTCGGCTCTCTCCGTGACCGGTGTCCCCTTCCGCTTCTCCGAGGACCTGAAGGCCTTCTACTTCGAGCACGAGAACGGCTGGTACAAGGTCACCTTCTGGGTGAACTACGACCTGGACTACAAGCTCGTCGGCAAGATCCTCGACCTCGACCTGGCGGACGCCGGCAAGCTCGGCGACAACGTCGGCGGGCAGGGCCTGGCCTACAACCAGAAGGTCGGCCAGGGGACCTTCGTGTTCGGCTACCCGAGCGGGTCGCACCCGGACGGCAACCACGCCTTCACCGGCAAGACCCTCAAGTACTCGTACGGCAAGACCTTCCCCGCCAGCGTCTCGGACCTCAAGGCCGAGGCCCTCGTGGGCATCAAGTCGTCCTTCACCGGTGAGGGCGCCCTCGGCTCGGCATGGCTGTACCGCTACGACAACGCCAAGCGGTTCGGCTTCCTGAACGGCGTCACCATCGGCGTCTCCGACACCGACGGCAACAACCGCTACGACACCAGCGTCTCGCCGTACTTCGACGGTGAGACCCTGGCCGTCTACAAGGTCGCCTCGGCCACCCCGTCCGGCAAGATCGTCTGACGGGATCGCGCGAGATCCGACAGAAGGGCCCGGCCGTCTCGGCCGGGCCCTTCGTCGTCCCCAGACGATCACCATCGGGTCGGCATCCGAGGCGGTCCATCTCAGACGTGATCAACTAGGCTTTCGGTTTCATCTGACTAGTGTGATTTAGGTCACATTTGGTCCAAACTTTGGCCAGTTGCGTAGAGTCACGTCCACCTCAAGATCCCGCCAACTACCAGGCGAAACACCGCATACGCCACCGAGGTCGGAGCCGCTCCCGATCACTGTGCGCAACCTGTGAGCGGTGCGAAGCGCTACTTTCCCCAACATCTTTCTTATAGCTTGATTGACGATTCCTTTACTGACGCTTGGGGCCAAAGGTCGCCCCACGACAGACCAAGGAGAACCACCCTCATGAAGCGCACCCTCGCACTCGGTGGCATCGCGGCCGGCCTGCTGGCCACCGCCGCCATCGCCACCCCCGCCCACGCGGGCAACCCCGTCGCCGCCGACAACCTGGCCAACAGCAACTTCGCCGCCAAGCAGGTGGCGGCGTTCTGGTTCGGCGAGAAGATGGCCAACCTGCGCAACGCCAAGCCGTACGCCGTGGAGACCACCGTCCGGGCCAAGCATGTCTCGGTCAGCAACGGCCCCACGGCCGACAGCAAGCCCGGCGTCGTCAGTTCGAGCGGCTACAAGGGCTCCGCCGGCAAGTCGAAGAACGTCAACCTGCCCCGGACCTCGGGCAAGGTCTTCTTCATCGGCGCGGACCACAGGCCGCACTGGTGCTCGGCCACCGCGGTCCAGTCGAAGTACCGCAACCTGGTCGCGACGGCCGGCCACTGCGTCTACGACACCAAGAGCAACAAGGCCACGCTCGACAAGTGGGTCTTCGTCCCCGGCTACTACCAGGGCAAGACCCCGTGGGGCATCTACGTCGGCAAGCAGGCGTTCACCCACTCCGACTTCGACGTCTTCGAGGACGGCGACCGCAACTACGCGTTCGTCACCGTCTACAACGGCGTCAAGGTCACCGGCTCGAAGGTGACCAACATCCGGCAGTGGATCAACAAGACCGTCTTCGAGACCAGGGGCGAGGCCGAGAAGGCCAAGAAGGCGCTGGAGACCAAGCACACCGCCGTCTCCGGGAAGATCACCCAGGTCGTCGACTGGGCTCACAAGGTGAAGCTCCGCACCCCGGGCTCCAAGAAGGTCTCCGCCAGCGTCGCCCAGATCGCGGTCAACCCCTCGACCGTCAACTCGGCGCGCACCACCCTTGAGGCTCAGGCCAAGAAGGGCACCTCCACCTACAGCGACAACACGTGGGGCACCGTCGCCCAGCGGATCTCCAAGCGGGAGTACGGCACCGGCGGCGACCACTGGAACTCCGACGACGCGACGAAGCAGACGACCTACTACGGGTACGACAAGGACCAGGGCTACTGGTACAAGTCCACCTTCTGGGGCGTCTTCGACATCGACTACAGGCTCAGCGGCCGCATCATCGACGTACGGCTCGACGACGCCGGCCGCCTGGGCGACAACGTCGGCGGACAGGGCATCGCCTACAACCAGAAGGTCGGCACCAAGGTCTTCGTGTTCGGCTACCCGAGCGGGTCGCACCCGGACGGCAACCACGCCTTCACCGGCAAGACGCTCAAGTGGTCGTACGGCAAGACCTTCGCCGCGACCGCCCCGGCCATCAAGGGCGAGGAGCTCGTGGGCATCAAGTCGTCCTTCACCGGTGAGGGCGCCCTCGGCTCGGCGTGGCTGTACCGCTACAGCAACAGCAAGCGGCTCGGCTACCTCAACGGTGTGACCATCGCGGTGGCCGACCGCGACGGCAACCGGCGGATCGACACCAGCCTCTCCCCGTACTTCGACGGTGAGACCCTGGCCGTCTACAAGTCCGCCGCGAACCGCTGGTCCGGCAAGATCACCTGATTCGACGGTTCAGACCATCGGGAAGGGGTCCGGCGAGTCGCCGGGCCCCTTCCTCGGCTATGTCAGAGTTATCAGCGCGAGTCGTCGAGGCGCTCGGCGAGCGTCATCCACTCAACCTCGACGGCCTCCTTGCGGGCGCCGATCTCGCGAAGCTCGGCGTCCAGCTTCGCCAGGCGCTCGAAATCGCTCGCGGCCCGTGCCATCTCGGCGTGCAGGCTCGTTTCCTCCGCACCCAGCCGGTCGAGCTGCCGTTCCAGCCGGCCGAGCTCCTTCTGCGCCTCCCGCAGCTCCTTGGCGGACAGCCCACCCGAAGGCCCTGAGGAGTCAGCGGGCCCGGAAGATCCGGAAGACCCGGGAGAACCGGGAGAGCCTGTCGAGGCCGCCGCCGAGGCGGAAGCCGTACCAGCCGCGCGATCGGCCCCCGCCGTCCCAGCGGCACGGGCGGACAGGGCATTGCCGGCCGCGCGTCGTTCCAGGTACTCGTCGACGCCGCCGGGCAGCATCGACAGCCTGCCGTCGCCCAGGAGGGCGACGCACCGGTCGGCGACCCGCTCCAGGAAGTAGCGGTCGTGACTGACGACCACCAGCGTGCCGGGCCAGCCGTCGAGCAGGTCCTCCAGCTCGGTGAGCGTCTCGATGTCGAGGTCGTTGGTGGGCTCGTCGAGCAGCAGCACGTTCGGCTCATCCACGATCAACCTGAGCAGTTGCAGGCGGCGGCGCTCGCCGCCGGACAGGTCACCGATGACCTTCCACTGGTCCTCGCCCCGGAAGCCGAGGCGCTCCAGGAGCTGGGAGGCCGACCACTCCTTCTTCCCGACCTGGACGTACTTGCGAATCTCCTCGACCGTCTCCAGCACCCGCCGCGACGGGTCGAGCTCGCCGAGCTCCTGCGACAGGTGGGCCAGCCGCACCGTCTTGCCGCGCACGACCCGGCCGGAGTCGGGCTCCACCGTCCCGGACAGCAGGCGCAGCACCGACGACTTGCCCGAGCCGTTCACCCCGATCAGGCCGATCCGGTCACCCGGGCCGAACTGGTAGGTGCAGCGGTCGAGCACCAGCGGTCCCGCATCCGGTCCCCCGGCATGGAGCGTCACGTCTTCGAGATCGGCGACCGTCTTGCCCAGCCGCGCCGAGGCGAACTTCATCAGTTCCACGGTCTCCCGAGGCGGCGGAACGTCCGCGATCAGCGCCTCGGCGGCGTTGATCCGGAACTTCGGCTTCGACGTACGGGCGGGCGGGCCGCGCCGCAGCCAGGCGATCTCCTTGCGCATGAGGTTCTGCCGGCGTTCCTCCGCGGCCTGCGCGATCCGCGCCCGCTCGGCCTTCGCCAGCACATACGCGGCATATCCGCCCTCGTAGCGCTCGACCGATCCGTCCACGACCTCCCAGGTCCGGCTGGACACCGCATCGAGGAACCAGCGGTCGTGGGTGACCACCAGCAGCGCGGACCTCCGCTGGGCGAGGTGCCCGGCGAGCCAGGCGATGGCCTCGATGTCCAGGTGGTTCGTCGGCTCGTCGAGAATGATCAGGTCGTGCTCGCCGATGAGCAGCCGGGCCAGAGCCGTACGGCGCCGCTCCCCACCGGACAGGTCCCCGGCCCTGGCCGACAGGTCGATGTCGGCGAGCAGGTTGGCGAGGATCCCCCTGATCGTCGGGTCCCCGGCCCACTCGTGCTCCGCCCTGCCGCCGAGGACCAGATCCTGTACGGCCGTCGCCGGATCGAAGTCGTCACGCTGCGAAAGCACGCCGACGCGCAGGCCGCGGGTGTGGGTGACCCGCCCGCTGTCGGGCCGCAACTCGCCGGCGATGATCGAGATGAGCGTGGTCTTGCCACCGCCGTTGCGGCCTACCACGCCGACACGATCGCCCTGCTCGACGCCGAGCGAGACATCGGACAGCAGCGGCTTGGGTCCGAAGGCGTGGGAAACGGATTCGAGATTGACCAGGTTCATCGCTGACAAAGCCTATCCGGCCCACCGCCCCTACCCAGCCCAATCCGGCCCACCCCCCAGTCCCCACAGGCTCAAGACCCCAGGCCGTGATCTTGCGAATACTCGCACATCGGGCCTTGACCAGGCATTTCACCGTCCATGATCTTGCAGTTTCTCGCAGGCATGCGCTCTGAACAGCGAAGACACCGTCCATGATCTTGCACTCACAACTACAAGATCATGGATGGTGGAAGCGCAGGTCAGATGGCCCGCCTGCGAGAAACTGCAAGATCACAGAAGTGATTCACGCAGGTCAGGGGGGCGATTTGCGAGAAACTGCAAGATCACGGAGGGGGTGGGTGGGGGCTAGTTCGGTACGGCACCAGCGCCGGGGACGGGCCCGAAGGCGGTGACGACGGACCGGCTGAGCCTCGCATCCTCGCTGAGCCCCGCATCCCGGAGGAGCCTCGCATCCTCGCTGGGCGCTGAGTCTTTCGTAGGTGCCGGGTCCTTCTCAAATACCGTGTCGTTCGCGAGCGCGGCGGCCAGGTCGGCCGCGTGAGCCTGCGACTCGGCGAGGAACGCGCAGGTCGGGCCGGAACCCGAGACGATCGCGCCGAGGGCGCCCAGCTCAAGGCCCACCTCGAGCGTACGAGCCAGCGACGGGCGTAGCGAGAGCGCGGCCGGCTGCAGATCGTTGCACAGCGCCCGTCCGAGCTCCTTGGCGTCTCCCTCTCGCAGCGCGGCCAGCAGCGACTCGCTCACCGTGGGCTGGGGCGCTCCGATTCCTCGTGCCTCCCGCAGCCGATCGCATTCGCCGTACACCCGGGGCGTGGAGAGCCCGCCGTCGGCGAGCGCGAACACCCAGTGGAACACCCCGCTGGACTCCAGCGGCGTCAGCCGCTCGCCCCGGCCGGTGCCGACGGCGGTGCCGCCCAGCAACGCGAACGGTACGTCGCTGCCGATGTCCGCGGCGATCTCCATGAGGTCCTCGACCGGCAGGCCGAGGCCCCACAGTTCGTTGCACGCGACCAGCGCGGCGGCGGCGTCGGCGCTGCCGCCCGCCATGCCGCCGGCCACCGGGATGGCCTTGTCGATCACCAGGTCCGCGCGGTATGAGCGGCCGGCTGACCTGGCCAGCGCCTGAGCCGCCCGGACGGCGAGGTTGCCGTCGTCCGCCGGAACCTCGGCCGCGGACTCTCCGCGAACCTTGACCTTGATCGGGCGACCCGGGTCACCGAGATCGCCCGGCTCGGCGGCGGTCACGTCATCGAACAGGGAGACCGCGTGGAAGACGTTCACCAGGTCGTGGTAGCCGTCCTCGCGGAGCGGGCCCACGGCGAGCTGGAGGTTCACCTTCGCCGGGACGCGCACAGTGATCGCGCTCATCAGCCGTTCACCGCCACCATGCTCGCGGTCGCCATGCTCGCGGTCGCGCCGGGCGCTCGTCGGTTCGCTCTTGGCTGTCGGTTCGCTCTGGGCTTCGGTACGGACACGATCCACGAGCCTAATGTCACCTACGCCTACCCCGGGCCAAGAGATCCTCTCAGAAAAGGCTCGAAAGGCCGGAAATCAGGCGAAAGCCGTACGGCACCCGATCAGGCCCGGCGGTGCTCGGAGGCACGGTGCTCGGAGGCACGGTGCTCGGAGGCACGGTGCTCGGAGGCACGGTGCTCGGCGATCCGGGCGAAGTCCTCGACGCCGAGTTGCTCGCCCCGCGTCGACGGGTCCACTCCCGCCTTGACCAGGGACTCCTCGGCGGCGGCAGCCGTACCCGCCCAGGTCGCGAGCGCGGCCCGCAGCGTCTTGCGGCGCTGGGCGAACGCCGCATCGATCACCTTGAACACCTCCTCGCGGGTCGCCGACGTCTTCGGCGGGTCCCGCCGTACGAGGGAGACCAGGCCGGAGTCGACGTTCGGGGCGGGCCAGAACACATTGCGCCCGACCGGGCCGGCACGGCGCACGTCGGCGTACCAGGCCGCCTTCACGGACGGCACGCCATAGATCTTGGATCCCGGGCGGGCGGCGAGACGGTCGGCGACCTCGGCCTGGACCATCACCAGTCCCCGGCGCAGCGACGGCAGCACCGCGAGCAGGTGCAGCACGACGGGCACCGACACGTTGTACGGCAGATTGGCCACCAGCACGGTCGGGGCCGCGCCGAGATCGGCAGGGCCAACCCGGAGGGCATCGGCGTGGACGACCGTCAGCCGACCGGCGTGCTCGGGTGCCATGTCCGTCGCGGTGAGCGGCAACTGCCCGGCGAGCACCGGGTCGATCTCGACCGCGACGACCTTCGCGACCTCGGGCAGCAGCGCGAGCGTGAGCGATCCGAGTCCCGGGCCGATCTCGATGGCCACGTCCTCGCCGGTCACTTCGGCGGCCCGTACGATCCGGCGGACCGTGCCACCGTCGATCACGAAGTTCTGCCCCAGCTTCTTGGTCGGCCGGATGTTCAGCTTCTCCGCCAACGCACGTACTTCGACCGGTCCGAGCAGGCTCATGCCTCCAGTGTCGAGCATCCGGGCGGGTCCGATCGCCCATCCGCCCGTGACAGGCTGGGTCTTATGCGGGTCGAGATGTGGGCCGACGTGGTCTGCCCTTGGCCGTACATCGGCAAGCGGCGGTTGGAAAGGGCGCTGGCCTCCTGGGATGGCGAACCGCATCTTTCTCTCGCGGCCGCCATGAGCCCGGAATACGACACCACGCCCGAATAGGGTCGCGGGGCGTCACCAGGCGCCGAAGGCGGTCTCTCCGTTCGCCATGATCGTGGCGGCGAGGTCCGTGACGTCCAGCTCCTTGACCTCGGCCAGGCAACGAAGCGTCAGCGGGATGAGGTAGGGCGCGTTGGGCTTGCCCCGGTGCGGCACGGGGGGCAGATAGGGCGCGTCCGTCTCCACGAGCATGAGCTCCGGGGGCGTGACACGCGCCGCCCCGCGGAGGTAGCCCGCGTTCTTGTACGTCACCGGGCCGGAGAATGACAGGAAATATCCGGCGGCCACACACTGCTCGGCCAGGTCGGCATCCCCCGAGAAACTGTGAAAAATCACAGTATCGGGGGCGCCCTGGTCGGCCAGCACCTTCAGCACATCGTCGTGGGCGTCACGGTCGTGGATGACGAGGGCCTTGCCGGTCCGCTTGGCGATCTCGATGTGCGCGCGGAAGCTCGCGTGCTGGTCCTCCTTCGAGGCCCAGTCGCGGAAGTAGTCGAGCCCGGTCTCCCCCACGGCCCGGACGTACGGCTGCCGCGCCAGCTCCTCGATCTCGGCCAGCGTCTCGGGAGTGGCGGCGTACGCCTCGTTGGGGTGGATCGCCACGGCCGCGTAGACGTCCGCGTGCACGGCGGCCGTGGCGGCGTTCCATTGGGAGGACGGCAGGTCATAGCCGACGCTCACCAGCCGGGTGACGCCGACGCTCCTCGCCTCGTCGAGGATCTTCTCGACGGTGGCGTCCGCCGCCTGGGCCGCCTGGGCGACCGGATCTCCGGAGGTGGCCTTCCGCCGGCCCACCATGATGTCGAGGTGACAGTGGCTGTCGAACACCTCGGCGGGCAGCGCCTCCGGCCTTGTGGGAAGCTCTTGCGACATCCGGGACATGCCCCCAAACCTACCGCCCTCCCGCACGTTGACCGCGCCTGATCACATCTGTGAGAGCAGAGGAGGGGCTGCTCCTGGTCCTTGCCGCTGCCGCAGCGGCCACGCACTATCGACGCCTGCGAGAATCCGTCTCCCTCGGATGTCCGGTCCCGGCTCTTGTGGGACGCGGGGCCTCTGGCCCGTCACCGGCGAACGGCCCCTGAAGCTCTCGCGCGAGCCGCGGGTCACTCCATGCCACTGCTGTCGATCGCCAGGAAGTGAGAGCGCGGCTGAACGGCAGCAGCTCACCGGTGTCAGCACCCGCGACCATGTGATCTAGAAGCTCACGCGCACACATCTGGCGCTCGGCCTCAGGCAACCATGTGGTCCATGGCAGCTCTTCCGCGAGCACTTTCTCGGCGAGCCACGCGTCCCGCCCGCGTTCTGCCTGGAGTACGGCGGCGATGCGCTCGGAGACCGACTCGGCGTCGTCGGCTCCCGCTTTCACCCACTCACGCGGCTCGGAATCAAGGCTGGTGCCGATCTTCTTCGTGGTCATGTGACGAGGGTATTGCTGGACAAGAGCCACCCAACCGCGCTTGAGAAAGCCGATGGTGGAATGACAATCATTACTACGAGGTGATAGACGGGGCGTCAGATGCCACCTAGCGTCGGGAAAGTCTGCATGGAGGTGACATGTCTCTGACCGTTCCGCCTGACCTGCTGGAGCAAGCTCAACGGGGAAAGATCGACAACACCGCCTTCCTCGCTTGTATCCGGGACTCGCTGCCGTTCGCCTGGTCGCTCGTCAGCGATCTGGCCCGGCGTCGCGAGGCGACCGGAGCCGAGTTCGTCGACAACCTGGTCGCACCACCGGATGAGGCGGCCTACGGCCAACTCTTCCGGGCACTGGCCAGCACCTCGATCCGCGAGGCGCTGGAAAACCACTTCGGCGTCCGCCTGGCCTTCCAGAACTGCCACCGGGTCGCGGTCTTCGACCCGGCAGCGGACAAGGCGTACGCCGAGTTCACCAGCCCCGAAGCCCAGATCCTCAACCAGACCCCCGAACTCGTCAACTGCTGACCTCGGACGTTCAAGAGCCCCCGGTCCTCCGGGGGCTCTTTCGGCGGCTTCGCCACTGCAATATCGATCATGACGTTGTTGCTGCCTGTGGGGCTTTTTTTGCACAATAACGTCAAGATCGATTAGGTGGGCAGCCTTTTCAGAGCCCAGCCTGTGTCGGCCGCTCACTGGGTTGTCAGGACTTGGGGTCTTCGAGGCGGGGGAAGAGGATCTCACCCTTGGTGACCTGGGCGCCGGCCGGCAACTGGCCCCACCGCGCGGCGTCGCCGACGCGCTGGTCGGCGAGCGGCCCGAGATGAGGCTCGGCCCCCAGCGACGCCCACAGCTTCGCACAGGTCGCGGGCATGACCGGGTTGAGCAGAACCGCGATCGCACGCAGCGACTCGGCCGCCGTGTAGAGGATCGTCGCCAGGCGGGCGCGGCCCTGCGGTGACTCGTCCTTGGCGACCTTCCACGGCGCCTGCTCAGTCAGGTAGCCGTTGACCTGCTTGACGAAGTCGAAGATCGCGGCGATGCCGCCCGCGAAGTCCAGGTTGTCGCCGATCAGCGTGTCCGCCCGGGTGGCCGCCTCGGCCAGCCCGTCGGCGACCGCCTGCTCGGCCGGCCCGGCGGCGGCGAGCTCAGGAAGCGCTCCGTCGAAGTACTTGCCCACCATGGCGGCGACCCGCGACGCCAGGTTGCCGAAGTCGTTGGCGAGCTCGGAGGTGTACCGCGCCGAGAAGTCCTCCCAGGAGAACGAGCCGTCCTGGCCGAACGGGATCGCCCGCAGGAAGTAGTAGCGGTAGGCGTCGACCCCGAAGTGCTCGGTGAGCTGCCGTGGCGAGATGCCCGTCAGGTTGGACTTGCTCATCTTCTCGCCGCCGACCATCAGCCAGCCGTTGGCGAATACCCTGCCGGGCAGCGGCAGGCCGTTGGCCATGAGCATGGCCGGCCAGATCACCGCGTGGAACCGCAGGATGTCCTTGCCGACCAGGTGCACGTTCGCCGGCCAGGTGGCGTCGAACTTCGCCTGGTCCGAGCCGTACCCCACGGCGGTCGCGTAGTTGAGCAGCGCGTCGATCCAGACGTAGATGACGTGCTTGGGGTCCCACGGGATCGGGATGCCCCAGTCGAAGGTCGACCGTGAGATCGACAGGTCCTGCAGGCCCTGCCGTACGAACTGGAGCACCTCGTTGCGCGCGGAGGCGGGCTGGACGAAGTCGGGGTGGCTCTCGTAGAACTCCAGCAGGCGCGGGCCGTAGTCGGAGAGGCGGAAGAAGTAGTTCTCCTCCTTCAGCCACTCGACCTGCCGCTTGTGGACCGGGCACAGGTCGCCCTCCAGCAGGTCGCCGGGCGACTTGTACTCCTCACAGCCCACGCAGTACGGCCCCTCGTAGCCGCCCCGGTAGATCTCCCCCTTGTCGTACAGGTCCTGCACGAACTCCTGCACGCGCTCGGTGTGGCGCGGCTCGGTCGTACGGATGAAATCGTCGTTGGCGATGGACAGGTGCGACCAGAGCGGCTTCCAGGCCTCCTCGACGAGCCTGTCGCACCACTGCTGTGGCGTGACGCCGTTCGCGTCGGCCGTACGCATGATCTTCTGACCGTGCTCGTCCGTGCCGGTGAGGTACCACACCTTCTCGCCACGCTGGCGGTGCCAGCGCGTGAGCACGTCGCCCGCGACGGTCGTGTAGGCGTGGCCCAGGTGGGGAGCGTCGTTGACGTAGTAGATCGGCGTCGTGACGTAGAACGCCGACTCCCCTGCTGCTGTCGATCCTGTAGCCGCCATGCGGAAATCCTATCGGCCCGGCGCCCGTGCCCCCTGCTATCAAGCCGGTTACGCGCCGACGGCGGGCTCGTGGCTGACGGCCTCGGCGGCCTCCTCGGCGGCGGACGCCGCGATGTCGACCGGGGTCTCCTTCGAGCGGCGGATGCCGAGGATGCTGATGAACAGCGCCGCGAAGATCGTCTGGAAGCTCATGACGAACGCGGTCGCCGACGGCACCACCAGGCGCAGCGACTCCGCCGGGATCAGCTCACCGAACCCGCGTCCGCCCCAGTGGGCCAGCGAGGCGACCAGGCCGCCGAGACCGGCCACCGCGAGCAGACCACCGGCGATCAGGCCCTTCTCCAGCGTGACGATGTCCACGAGCCGCCTGACCCGCCGGTCCTCGGGGAGGAAGCCCTCCTCCGCGGCGTACACCTTCGTGAACAGCGCGAACAGCACGGCCTGGAAGCCGATCACCACCATCGCCGACGCACCGACCAGGGTGTCGACGTCGAAGGCGAGCTTGCCGATGTAGACCGGGCCGAAGGTCAGCGCGGCGCCCGCGACCAGGCCGAGGGTCATCAGCACGAGGCCGGGGATGAAGAACAGCCAGCGGGGGCTGTACAGCATGAGGAAGCGCAGGTGGCGCCAGCCGTCCCGCCAGGAGCGCAGGTGCGGCGGGCGCGAGCGGCCGTCGGGCGAGAGCGTCGTGGGGACCTCCCGGACGTCGAGCCCCTGCAGCGTGGACTTGACGACCATCTCGGAGGCGAACTCCATGCCTCCCGTCTGCAGGCCCAGCCGAAGGATCGAGTCGCGGCGGAAACCGCGCAGGCCGCAGTGGAAGTCGCCGATCTCGCTCGGGAAGAACAGCCGCCCGATGAACGACAGGACCGGGTTGCCCAGGTAGCGGTGCAGCGCCGGCATGGCGCCCGGCGCGATCCCGCCCCTGAAGCGGTTGCCCATCACCAGGTCGGCGCCGTCGCGGAGCTGCTCCACGAACGGCAACAGATCGGTGAAGTCGTAGGAGTCGTCCGCGTCGCCCATGATGACGAACTTGCCGCGGGCGGCCCGGATGCCGCCGATCAGGGCGTTGCCGTACCCCTTCTGGTCGATGTGGACCACGCGCGCCCCGGCGTCCCTGGCGAGCTGCTGGGATCCGTCGGTGCTGCCGTTGTCGGCGATCACCACCTCGCCGTCGATCCCGTGCTCACGCATGCAGGCCAGGGCCTTGCGTACGCAGGTCTCCACGGTTTCGGCCTCGTTGAGGCATGGCATGACAACGGTGAGTTCCACGTCGCAACTCCTTGCATATGACGGCAGACACCAATGATGCCCGCTTCCCCGTAGGGCCTGGGTCAAGTCCCCGAAACGGCTGGCATTCTGTAACCATGGTCGCGGTCGCTGATGCTCCGACAGTCGGCCCATCCCCTGACCGGGGGTGGCGGCGGCTGGCCGCCCTGCCGCGCTGCCACCGGCTCTTCACGGCCGCGCTCGTGGCGGGAGCCGTGCTGCGGGTCGTCACCATGCTCGGCTTCGGCCCCGCCATGTGGTTCAACGACTCGTACGACTACGTGTCGGTGGCGCTGCGGCCCCGGCCGCATCCCATACGCCCGGACGGTTACGGTTTCTGGCTGCTCATCCTCAAGCCGCTGCACAGTTTCTCCGTCGTCGTCTTCACCCAGCACCTCATGGGCCTCGCGACAGCCGTACTGATCTATGTGCTGCTGACCAAGAAATTCGGCGTCCCACGCTGGGGGGCGACGCTCGCCGCCGCCCCCGTGCTGTTCGACGCGTACCAGATCCAGCTCGAGCAGCTCATCATGTCGGACGCGATGTTCATCCTGCTCGTGGTGGGCGTCGTCACGCTGGTGCTGTGGCATCGCACGATGTCGTGGCGGGCCGGGGCCGCCGTCGGGCTGCTGCTCGCGGTGACGGCGCTGACCCGCAGCATCGGCCTGCCGATCCTGGCCCTGGTCGTCGGTTACCTGCTCATCAAGCGCACCGGGTGGCGGCCGATCCTCGCCATGGTCGTCGCGTGCGCCGTCCCCGTCATCGCGTACATGAGCTGGTTCAAGGCAGTCAACGGGCAGTTCGCGATGACCAACAGCGACGGCGTCATCCTGTACATGCGCACGTCGCTGTTCGCCGACTGCCACAAGATGAACCTGGACAAGCGCGAGGAGCTGGAGCTGGCGCTGCTGTGCATCAACACCCCGCCCGACCAGCGTGTGCCCTCCGCCCAGGCCTACCTGTGGTGGGACGACCAGAACCAGCTGCACGTCTTCGGCTCGGGCATGAAGTTCACCCCGGAGATCAACGCCAACGCCAGCGCGTTCGCCAAGAAGGCGATCTTCGCGCAGCCGGGCGACTATCTCGCGGCCGTGGCCAAGGACTTCTTCCGGGCCTTCCGGTGGGACCGGCCGCAGTTCCCGGACGCCAAGACCTTCAAGCTGTACGAGTTCAGCAACGAGTACACGCGCGCCATCCCGAAGTGGAGCTCCTACCGCAGCACGACGGACCGGGACGTCGAGGCCTACGAGAACGGCAAGGCCGCGACGCGCGCGGTGGCGCCGTGGTCCGACTTCATGATCGGTTACCAGAAGGTGGTGCGGTTCCCCGGCCTCGGGCTGGGCCTGCTGCTGCTGGTCGGCCTGTACGGCGTGGCCGTACGGTGGCGGGAGCTCGGCGGGCCGGTCCTGCTGCCGTTCCTCGGCGGCGCCGGGCTGATCCTCGCGCCGGCGGCGACCGCCGAGTTCGACTACCGCTACCTGCTTCCCGCCGTCCCGCTCGCCTGTCTCGCGGCCGCGATCGCGCTCGCCGACCGGCGCTCGCGGACCGTGGACGGCCTCACCGTCCCCGGATGGCCCGCCCGGCGCCGCCGCAGCCTCCGGTAGGCGCCCGTCAGATGCCGTGTACGGCGTCGTACAGGTCGCGTTTGGGGATGCCCGCGGACTTCGCCACGTCGACGATCGCGTGCTTGCGCGACACGCCCGAGGCCTCCCGCCGGGCCACCTCGTCGACCAGCTCGGCCATGTCGGGCGGCGCGACGTCGGGCGCCCGTCCCGCGACGACGAGTGTGATCTCCCCCCTGACGTCGCCCTCGGCCCATTCGGCCAGCTCGGCGAGGGCGCCGCGCCGTACCTCCTCGTAGGTCTTGGTGAGCTCACGGCAGACGGCGGCCTCGCGGTCGGGGCCGAACGCCTCGACCATCGCCTCCAGGCACGCGTGCAGGCGGTGCGGCGCCTCGAAGAACACCATCGTGCGCTCCTCGGCGGCCAGGGCCGCGAGCCGCCTGGCCCGCTCTCCCGGCTTGCGCGGCGGGAACCCCTCGAAGCAGAACCGGTCGCTCGCCAGGCCGGAGACGGCGAGCGCCGTGGTGACGGCCGAGGGCCCCGGCAGGGCGGTGACCGGCACGCCCGCCTCCACGGCCAGCCGGGTGAGGCGATAGCCGGGATCGGACACCCCCGGCATCCCCGCGTCCGTGATCACCACGACCGTGTTGCCCTGGACCAGCGCCTCCAGCAACTCGCCGGCCCGCCGGCTCTCGTTCGCGTCGTAATAGGAAACGATTCGCCCGGTCACGGTGACGCCGAGATCGGCCGCCAGCCTCTTCAGCCGCCGGGTGTCCTCGGCGGCGATCACGTCGGCGGTTCCGAGTGCCTCGCGGAGCCGCGGTGTCGCGTCTCCCGTACGGCCTATCGGGGCTCCTGCGAGAATCAGCACCACTCCAGCGTATGACGCCCTGAAACGTTCATCCGTGAAAGGCTAGATATTCCCAATCCTCGCGTAGGCCATGTTCCGGCCTTGCCCTCGCCAGTACCCTGACGGAGTGGCCGTGACCGATTCCCCTTACCAGGCGTTCGAACAGCCCGAGCAGGGGTCCCAGACCTCGCCGGGTGACGCCCCCGATTCGCCCGGTTCTTCCACCCTTTCGCTGCGTGACCGGCTGGTGCCGCCCCTGACCGGTGACGTCCTGTGGGGCTGGCTCGGTCCGATCGCGGTCGCCGTCTTCGGGGCGATTCTGCGATTCATGCACCTCGGCACGCCGAAGGTCATCGTCTTCGACGAGACCTACTACGCGAAGGACGCCTACTCGCTGATCAAGTTCGGCGTCGAGCGGCAGTTCGTGGACGGGGCCGACGACCTTGTCAACGCGGGCAACCTGGATATCTTCAAGCACTGCGAGCAGGTGGAGCAGTGCGCCAACTATGTGGTGCACCCGCCGCTCGGCAAATGGTTCATCGGCTTCGGCGAGATGATCTTCGGGATGAACCCGTTCGGGTGGCGGTTCGCCGCCGCGCTGGTGGGATCGATCTCCATCCTGATCCTCGCCAGGGTGGCCCGCAGGATGACCAGGTCCACGCTGCTGGGCTGCCTGGCCGGGTTCCTGCTCTCCCTCGACGCCCTGCACTTCGTGCTGTCCCGTTCGGCGCTGCTGGACATCTTCCTGATGTTCTGGATCCTCGCCGGCTTCGCCTGCCTGGTCGTCGACCGTGACCGGGTGCGGGCGCGGCTGGCCGACTGGCACGAGTCCGGCTCCGCCGACGACTCCCGGGGTCTCGGCCCGTCACTCGGCCTGCGACCGTGGCGGCTCGCGGCCGGCCTGTGCCTGGGCGCCGCGCTGGCCACCAAGTGGACCGGCGTGTTCTACATCGCCGCCTTCGGGATCATGTCGCTGCTCTGGGACGCGGGTGCGCGGCGGGCGGCCGGTGTGCGCAGGCCGTACGCCGGGATGTTCCAGCGGGACCTGCCGCTGACCGCTCTCTGGTCGGGCGTGGTCCCCGTGGTGGCCTACGTCGTGTCGTTCGCCGGCTGGTTCGTCAGCGGCAACGGTTACGGCCGGGACTGGGCCGAGGCGACCTCGGGCGGCCCGTTCAAGTTCGTGTTCAGTTCTCTGGGGTCGTTGGTCCGGTACCAGTACCAGATCCTGACCTTCCACGAGGGCCTGCAGACGACCCATCCGTACCAGTCCCAACCATGGTCGTGGCCGCTGCTACTCAAGCCCGTCGCGTTCTTCTACGAGCAGCCCGCCAACTGCGGGGCTCCGTCGTGCTCCTGGGCGGTGCTCGGCACCGGGACCCCGGTGATCTGGTACGGCGGGCTGATCGCCCTGATCGGCATGATCACGTGGTACGTGGCGGCGCGCGACTGGCGTGCGGCCGCGGTGCTCGTCGGTTACGGCGCCGGATGGCTGCCCTGGTTCTACTTCGCCATCGCCGACAACCGGACGATGTTCCTGTTCTACATGATGCCGATGGTCCCGTTCATGATCCTGGCGATCGTGCTGGGCCTCGGGCTTCTCATCGGACGCGCCGGCGTTCCGCAGGAGCGCCGCCTCGCCGGAATCGTGGGGGCCGGGGTGTTCGCCCTGCTCGCGCTGGCCAACTTCTGGTGGCTCTACCCGGTGATCGCCGCGAAGATCGTGCCGTACGACGACTGGTATGCCCGGATGCTTTTCAGATCGTGGGTTTGATCCCCCGTATCGTTGGTCGCGGGGGTGGTCGCCATGATGCCGGGTCGTCGTCAACGATGGGGTCCATACGGCAGACTGCGGGTCATGCCCGCACCTGATGTGGCCGCGCTTCTCGCACGGCTGGAGCGCTCGGAGCCGCACATCGCCGAGTCGGCCCGTGTGGCCGTCGAATGGCTCGCCGGCGGCGAAGCGCTGGAGACCATCAGCCAACTCGACGTGTGCGAGTTCCTCTGGTACACCCTGCCCGTCAAGGTGGCCGGCGACCGCCGGACCATCGCGCGGGCGCTCGGCGAGTTGCTGCGGCTCGGCGGCCTGGAACGGTACGCCGCCCTCTGCGACTCCACGGTCACGACGCGGATCCTGCGGACGTACGCCCGGGAGGGCGAGGAGGCCGGGATCGCCGCCTACCATCAGGCGCTGGAGGCGACCGGCGTGGTGCCCCCGGACATCGCCGAGCTGTCCTGGAGCTCCATCATGGGGCCGGAGGAGATGGGCGCGCACGTCGCCTGCGCCGCCGCCCTCGAGCTCGCGATCGTGGCGGGCGAGCCGGTGGACCGGGTGGAGCTGACCCGGCGCTGGCTCACCGTTCCCCGCATCGAGCTGGGCGGCGACTGCTGGCTGCACCGCGTACACGGGGAGCGGCTCAACCGGTGGGTGCTCGGTCGCGGCCCAGCCCGCCGTGAACTCGCCCAGCCCTTCGAGGTACGGCTGCACGCCCCCGTCACAAGGCCGGAGGGTCCGCATCTGGAGCCGCTGCGGTGGCTGCTCGGGCTGGCCCGGCACGGCATCCGCCTCACCGAGCGGCTGAACCTGGCCCGGGCCGTCGCCGTGGAGGCCGTGGAAAGGTTCGACTGGGAGGTCAACACAACGGGATCGGTCCGGAGCGAGGCCGAGGTGTTCGCGCTGACCACGCTCAAGGGGATCGCCGTCCGGGAACTTCGGGTGCTGCGCCGTACCGGCCGCAAGCTCATCCTCACCCCCGCGGGCCGGGAACTGCTGGACGACCGCGACGCGCTGTGGAGCGCGGCCACGACCACGCTGCTCACCCCGGCGGCCGGCGAGCACGAGTTCGAGATCTCGGCCCGAGAGTCGGCGCTGATGCTCCTGGCCGACGGCGCGTCGCTGGACCCCGACGAGCTGCGCGACCGGGTGGCCGAGGTGGTGAACGGCGAGGGCTGGCGTACGGCACGGGGCGACCGGGTCTCCCCCCTGGATCTGGCCGCTCCGCTCGGCGAGCTGGAGCGCCGCCTCGACGCCCTGGGGCTGCGGGTCGACTGCAAGTGGGACGCCCCCTGGCTGCTCACCGCCGCCGGACGGTCCGCCGCGCTGGCCGCGCTGCGCGCCCAGGCCCTGCGCCCGCGCCAGTACGCCGGCCTGGGCTAGCGGCTGTCAGTTCCGTACGGCGAAGCGCTCGGCGGACCTGTCGCCCAGCTTCGTGGTGGGCACGAGCTCGCCGGCCCGGCCGAGGCCGAACGGCGGCATGTTGACGTAGACGGTCTCATATCCGCTGACCGTGTAGGTCTCATGCCAGACCCCCACGGCCTCGCTCCGGTACGCCTCGCGGAAGAAGCGCTTCCAGGCGGGCCAGTGGGTCGCGTCGCGGTTCTTGGCATAGGCGAGCAGATGGTCCGTGCTCCGCCAGTACTGCACCATCAGCGTGGTCCTGCCGTTGAAGAAGCTCTCGAAGCCCAGCAGCCCGTGAGCGGGGTCGGCCCGCAACTCCTTGATCATCGGGACCATCGCGCGGGCCACCGGAAGCCACTTGCGCAGTGCTCTGAACCGATTGATCCGCATTCCGATCAGGAAGACGACGAAGTCGCCGTCGATCCGCGCGCTCTGGCGCATGGCCATCCCCTTTGGATAGTGTCGCTACTCAATAATTGGATAGTATCGCTATCGATCGAGATTGGCAAGTAGTACTATCCAGATATGCGGATATCCCAGCTCAGCGCCGAATCCGGGGTGCCCATCCCGACGATCAAGTTCTACCTGCGCGAGGGGCTGCTGCCCCAGGGCGAGCAGACGTCGGCCACCCGAGCGGAGTACGACCAGTCACACCTGCGCAGGCTGCGGCTCATCCGGGCACTCCTGGAGGTCGGGCGGCTGCCGGTGGCGACGATCCGCAAGATCATCGAGGCCGTCCAGGACGAGGAGACCGACATCCATGACATGCTGGGCACCGCCCATTACGCGCTCAGCCCGGCGCCCGAGCCCGCCCCCGATGACGCGGACTGGCGCGATGCCCGGGAGATGGTCGACCACCTGATCGCCGACCTCGACTGGGACCGCGTACAGCCGGACGCCCCGACGCGCGACGAGCTGGCACAGACCCTGGTCACGCTGAAGCACCTCGGCATGCCGGTGACCCGCGACGACCTGCTCCCCTACGCGAAAGCCGCCGACACCCTGGTGAGGGAGCACGACATCAGGAAGATCCCCCTGGACGGGCCACGGGACACGGCCGTCGAGGCCCTGGTGATCTGCCAGGTGCTCTACGGCAAGGCGTTCGACGCGATGCGCCGCCTCGCCCAGGAGTCCGAGTCGGCCCGGCACTTCGGCTTCCGTCCCTCAGATGACTGTGCCGGCACCACTTCTGGAAAAGGATCGGAAGCATGAAGCCGGACAGTTCCGGGAAAACCTGGTTGCCGGGAGATCTGGAAGGCTGATATCACCCATCGGGTGATGTTTGCTGACAAACCAACCCTGATCGGTAAGCGCGTGGTACTCCGCCCGGTGGGCCCCGAGCACACCGACGGCCTGTGGGAACTCGTCAACGACCCCGAAACCGCCCGCCTTACCGGAGCGCACGCGAAGTTCACGCGCGAGGCGATAGCGCAGTGGTGCGCCACCAGGGCAGCGCACGACGACCGGCTCGATCTCGCGATCTGCGACGCGCAGGACGGCGGCTACCGCGGGGAGATCGTCCTCAACTGCCTCGACACCGACAACCTGTCCTGCAGCCTGCGAATCGCGCTGATCGCGTCACGCGCGGTCGGCCGCGGCTACGGTACGGAGGCCATCCGGCTCGTCCTGGACCACGCGTTCGGGGCAGTCGGACTGCACCGGGTCAGCCTGGAGGTCCACGACTTCAACGACCGGGCCCGACACGTGTACCGCAAGGTGGGATTCACCGAGGATGGCGTGCTCCGCGACGCGCTGCGCTGGGAGGGTGCCTGGCACGACACGATCGTGATGTCCATCCTCGCCCCCGAACGGGCCCTCCTGCCCCGGTGAGCGGAGTGGCCATCCGAGGAGCAGCGAGTGAGGCCGGCCGCGTAATGCCGACATACGCCGGCCGCACTCGCGCCCGGAGCAGCCGAAAGGCCCGCCAGGTGGATCACCTGACGGGCCTTCGTCGTGGTGGAGCTATGGGGATTTGAACCCCAGACCCCTTCGATGCGAACGAAGTGCGCTACCGGACTGCGCTATAGCCCCAACGACCTCGACCAGATTAGCAAACTCTGCGGGCTTCTCGCGCCATCGGATCACCCTCCGACCGCGCGGCGTCCTTCGGCGTACTGGTCGAAGATCTTGACCTGCTTGCGCGCCTCGAACTTGATGATCTCCGCCTCCCGGGCCATGGCCCGCCGCCGCTCCCGCTGCCTGCGCAGGTGCGCCGCCCGCGCGGCGGCGGCCTGCTCCCGCTGCTCCCGATCGGCCTGTACGGCGACACGCAGGATTGTGAGGTAGCCCACGAGCAGGACGCCGGACGGCGCCACCCCCCACCAGGGCATCACCCGGGCGGCCGCCGTGACCACGGAGGCCAGGACGAGCAGAACGCTCCACAGCAGCCGCCTGCGGCGGCGGGCGAGGATCCGGGCTCTCCGTTTGCCGGTGCTCGACCGTACCGTCGCGGAGTCGGCAGCGGGAACCGCGGCATCGCCACGCCCCGCGGTCGCGCCCGCTCCTTCCGGTGTCGCGGCCTCGTCAAACGTAGGGATATCGGCGGCTTCACCTGATGTTTCCGCCTCTTGTCCGGATCGCTCGACTTGTCCGGATCGCTCGGCCGGCGGCTCCGCGACAGTGTCGGCCTCACCATCGCCGTCGGTCTCGCCGTCGGCCCCGGTCTCGCCGTCGATGAGCTGACCGTCGAAGACGTCCTCGTCGATGGGCCGGTCCCGGCGCAACCACATGGGCAGCAGGACGCTCAACCACATCACGACGATGGCGAAGTAGAGGAGGGCGCTACCCATGCGACCACCTCCGAGCATGCTGAACACAGCCGGGGACCTGTGTCGGCGGCGCAGTGTTCACGTCACGCACGGTAGAGCTGACTGTCACTGATTGACGAGCATCCAGTCCGGTGTGTCGCGAGATCGTCAAAGCCCTTTGTGTAATTCGATCCCGCGCACCGCCCCATCCCGGCCGGACAACCGCGGTGTAAGTCAGCCGGGGCTGGACTCGCTCCGCCGGGCGGACGACTCGTTCATCGTCCGGCGCCACTGGGCGAGCAGCCCGCGCGGCGCGTCCTCCACTGTCAGCGCGTAGCAGATGTGGTCACGCCACGCGCCGTCGATATGGAGCTGACGCCTGCGGACGCCCTCCTCCCGGAATCCGAGCTTCTCCACGACTCTGCGACTGGCATGGTTCTCCGGCCGGATGTTCGCTTCGAGACGGTGTAAACCGGTGGTGAAGAAGCAGTGGTCGACCGCCATGGCCAGCGCCGTCGGGATGATGCCCCGTCCGGCGAGCGCGCCGTCGATCCAGTACCCCACCTGGGCCGAACGCGCCGAACCCCAGGCGACCGCTCCGACGGTGAGCTGACCCGCGAACCTTCCCTCGTACGTCACGACCCACGGCATGGCGAGCCCCTGCCTGGCCTCACGGCGGAGCGCGCCCACCATCGAGACGTACGGCCCGAGCCCGGTGCGGAAAAGCGGGGTCTCGGGGTTGCTCGGCTCCCAGGGGCGCAGCCACTCGGCATTGCGCAGGCGGGTGTCCCGCCAGTCACGGACGTCACGAAGGCGCAGCGGGCGGAGCCCCACGGGCCCCTCCACCAGGGTCGCCGGCCAGCCGCGAAGTCGATCCATCAGTCAATCATCCACCGAAGGACGGTCAATGCGCCATGCGGGGGGCGGCGTGCCGCGAAGGATATCGGGGTCGGAGCCAGAGCGCGGATATCAAGATCGATGAGCGAATCCTCGGCCGCGGCATGCCTGGCTTGCCTCGAGCCGTACACGATCCCGCAGTGCAAGATCACGACCGGTATTCGCCCTGGTCAACGCATATGCGTGCGAGTTTCTGCAAGATCACGAAAGGGGTATGGGCAGGTCGGAGGGGTGTCCTGCGAGTATTCGCAAGATCACGGGCGGGGGGGCGGGGGGCGGGGGTGGTCTCCGCCGTGGATCTGGTCGACGACGTGTCCGAGGATCGGGCCCAGCACGGCCATGCCGTCGCGTACGCCGCCCGAGGAGCCGGGAAGGTTGACGATCAGCGTGCCGCCGGCCTGGCCGGCGAGGCCGCGCGAGAGGATCGACGTCGGCACCCGATCCCGGTTGGCCAGCCGTACGGCTTCCGCTATGCCGGGGATCTCGCGTCCGATGACGCGGCGGGTCATCTCGGGGGTCAGGTCCTGCGGGGTGACCCCGGTGCCGCCGGTCGTCACGATGACGTCGTATCCCTCGGCCACGCCGCCGCGCAGCGCCGCCTCCACCGGGTCTCCGTCGGGCACCACTCGCGGTCCGTCCACCACGTCACAGCCCGCCTCGGCCAGCAGCGACGCCAGCAGCGGGCCCGATTTGTCCTCGTAAATTCCGGCCGCCGCCCGGTTCGACACCGTGACCACCAAAGCACGCACCGCCGCGCTCCCCTCTTCCCGTTGCCGCGAACCGTCCCGGCTCGTCCGGCTCCGCTCAGATCAGCTCAGATCAGCTCAGCTCAGCTCAGCCCGCGTCGGGGCGGCTCCACCGGCCGGTTTTGCCGCCGGTCTTCTCCTCGACTTTGACGTCGGTGATGACGGCGCCGGGATCGACGGCCTTGATCATGTCGATCAGGGCGAGCCCGGCGACCGCGACGGCCGTCAGGGCCTCCATCTCGACCCCGGTCCGGTCGGCCGTCTTCACTCTCGCGCTGATTTCCACCCCGGCATCGACGATCGTGAGCTCCACCTTCACGCCGTGCAACGCGATCGGATGGCAGAGCGGCACCAGGTCGGGGGTGCGCTTGGCCCCCATGATCCCGGCGATCCTGGCCACGCCGAGCGCGTCCCCCTTCGGGACGTCTCCGGAGCGCAGCACGGCGACGGCCTCCGGCGCGAGCAGGACGCGCCCGGTCGCGGTCGCCGTACGGGCGCTGACGTCCTTCTCCGAGACGTCGACCATGCGGGCCGCCCCGGACTCGTCGATGTGCGTGAGACTCCCGGTGTCACTACTCATAGCGGGATCACCTCCACCTCGGCCCCTTGGGGCAGTTCGGTCACGTCCTCTGGAAGCACGATCAGAGCGTTGGCGCTCGCCAGCGCGGCGAGCTGGTGGGAACCCTGCCCGTGCACGGGGGCGACCACCTCGCCGGACAGCACCGCGCGCAGGAAGGACCTCTTGCCCGCGGGTGACCGCAGCGGCGCGGTCGTGGCCGCCCGCACGGTCGGCGGCGGACCTGTCGGCAGCCCCTGCATGGCCAGCAGCGCCGGCTTGACGAACAGCACGAACGACACGAACGACGAGACCGGGTTGCCGGGCAGCGTGAAGATCGGCACCGCGTCCGGGCCGACCAGCCCGAAGCCCTGCGGCATGCCCGGCTGCATGGCGACCTTCTCGAAGGCGACCTTGCCCAGCGGCGCGAGGGCCTCCTTGACCGGCTCGTAGGCCCCCATCGAGACCCCGCCACTGGTGATCACGGCGTCGGCCCGCAGCAGTTGGGTGTCGAGCGCCTCCAGGAACTCCCTCGGGTCGTCGGTCACCGCCCCGGCCCGGAAGCCCTCTCCCCCGGCCTGCCGTACGGCAGCGGCGAGCATGAAGCTGTTGGACTCCCAGATCTGCCCGGCGCCGAGCGGCGTGCCGGGCTCGGCCAGCTCCGCGCCGGTCGACAGCACCACCACCCGGGGCCGGGGCCGTACGGTGACCCGGCGGCGGCCGACCCCGGCGAGGATGCCGACCTGGGCGGGGCCGACGCGGGTGCCCGCGCGGAGCACGAGGTCGCCGGCCTCCACGTCCTCGCCCGCCCGCCTGATCGCGTTGCCGAACGGCGCCGGCCTGCTGATCGTGACGCGGGCGGTGCCACCGTCGGTCCACTCGACCGGTACGACGGCGTCCGCGCCGGCCGGCACGGGCGCGCCGGTCATGATGCGGGCGGCCAGCCCCGGCCCGACGGCGTGCACCCCGCCGTCGCCGGCCGCCACGTCCTCGATCACCGGCAGCATGACCGGAGTTGCGGCCACGTCCTCGGCCCGTACGGCATAGCCGTCCATCGCCGAGTTGTCGAACGGCGGGAGCGGCATGGGCGAGGCCACGTCCTCGGCGAGCACGGTGCCGAGGGCGTTCTCGATGTCGACCTCCATCGGGGCCAGGGGCCGGACGGCCGCGAGGATGTCGGCGAGATGCCGGTCGACGGCTTTCATCATGATCCCGCTTTCGTTATGACTGGGCTTCGCTTTCCGTCATCATCACTTCACGCTGTCGAGGAACTCCCGCAGCCAGGGCAGGAACTCGGGCGCGAGATCGTCGCGGTCGGCGGCGAACTGCACGACCGTGCGGAGGTAGTCGAGCTTGTTGCCGGTGTCGTAGCGACGGCCGCGGAACAGCACGCCGTGCACCGGGCCGCCCTCGTCGGGACCGCGGGCGGCCAGCGTGCGCAGGGCGTCGGTGAGCTGGATCTCGCCGCCGCGTCCCGGCGGGGTGTTCTCGAGCACCTCGAACACGGTGGGGTCGATCACGTACCGTCCGATGATCGCCCAGTTGGAGGGGGCCTCGTCGGCCGGGGGCTTCTCCACGAGGTCCGTGACGCGGACCACGTCGTCCTGGTCGGTCGGCACGATCGCGGCCGCGCCGTACTGGGAGATCTGCTCGCGCGGGACCTCCATCAGCGCGATGACGCTGCCGCCGTATGTGGCGCGGACTTCGATCATGCGCTTGAGCAGCGGGTCGCGCGCATCGATGAGGTCGTCGCCGAGCAGGCAGGCGAACGGCTCGTGGCCGACATGCTGCTTGGCGCACAGCACGGCGTGGCCGAGCCCCTTCGGCTCACCCTGCCTCACGTAGTGCATGATGGCGAGGTCGACCGTCTCCTGAACCTGCGAGAGCCGCTCCTCGTCGCCCTTGGCGCGAAGCGCGTCCTCAAGCTCGTACGCTACGTCGAAATGATCCTCGATCGACCGCTTGTTGCGGCCGGTCACCATCAGGACGTCGAGCAGGCCGGCGGACACCGCCTCCTCCACGACGTACTGGATGGCCGGTTTGTCGACGATTGGCAGCATCTCCTTGGGGGTCGCCTTGGTCGCGGGCAGGAAGCGGGTGCCGAGACCCGCGGCGGGCACCACGGCTTTGGTCACGGGGTCGAAGTCAGCCATGTCTGAACACTAACGGAGCAGGCTTTGGACAAGATGAACCTGCGTCGGCTGATCCTGGACGGCAGAGCCCGGCTGGATCCGGCGACACTGCGGGAGTCGTCGGCGGCGACGCGCGAGATCCTGCTCGATCAGCCGTGGGTGCGGATGGCCGGGCTGGTGGCGTGCTACTGGTCGATCGGGACCGAGCCGTCGACCCACGGGCTGGTCCTCGCCCTGTGGAAGCACGGCGCGACCGTGATCCTTCCGGTGCAACTGCCGGACGGCGACCTCGACTGGGCCGTTTACGACGGGCCGGACTCCCTCACCCCCGGGCCGTCTGGGATCATGGAGCCGGTGGACACGCGGCGCGGGGTCGACGCCATCCGTACCGCGGCCCTGATCCTCGTGCCCGCCCTCGCCGTGGACCGCACGACAGGCGTACGGCTCGGCCGGGGCCGGGGGTGCTACGACCGGGCACTGGCGCGTGTCGGGCCGAACGTGCCGACGGTGGCGCTGCTGCACGAGGGCGAACTCCTCGACGGCGTACCGGCGGAGCCGCACGACCAGCGCGTGCGTTTCGCGGCTCTGCCCAGTGGAATCGCTCAGCCGGCAACGCGATGACCCCCCGGGGCGCGTCGCGGCGATGGATACGGGAGGCGGGTGGAGCGTCTGAACGTCTGGCTTCTCCTCTCCGCCGTCGTCGTCATCGCGGCCATCGCGTCCGTCCGGATCGTGCACCGCACCGGGCTGCCCAGTCTGCTCATCTACCTCGGGCTCGGTCTGGTCATCGGTGAGGCCGGGATCGGCGGCATCCAGTTCGAGGACTCCCAGCTCGCTCAGCAACTCGGCCTCGTCGCGCTCGCCGTCATCCTCGCCGAAGGCGGTCTGACCACCAGCTGGAAGAACGTCCGCGACGCCGTACCCACCGCCCTGATCCTCGCCACGGCCGGCATCGCGGTCAGCATCGGCGTGCTCGCGGTGGCCGTACACGCCCTGCTGGGCATGGACTGGCGCAGTGCCCTGCTGCTCGGCGCGGTGCTGGCCTCGACCGACGCCGCCGCCGTGTTCTCCGTGCTCCGACGGCTCCCGCTGCCTCCCCGGCTCGCGGGCATCCTGGAGGCCGAGTCCGGATTCAACGACGCGCCCGCCGTGATCATCGTGATGATGCTGAGCGTGGTCGCCGAGCCGCTGCCCTCGCCGGGGAACATCGTGCTGAACACCGCGATCGAGCTGGGGATAGGCACGGCCGTCGGGGTCGCGGTCGGGCCGGCCGGGATCTACGCGCTGCGCCGGGTCGCGCTTCCCGCGTCGGGGCTCTATCCCATCGCGGTGCTGGCGCTGGCCTTCATCGCCTACAGCGGGGCCGCGCTGCTGCACGGGAGCGGGTTCCTCGCCGTCTACGTCGCCACGCTGATGCTGGGCAATGCGCGGCTCCCACACGTCGCCGACACCCGCGGGTTCGCCGAGGGCGCGGCCTGGCTCGCCCAGATCGGCCTGTTCGTCATGCTCGGCATGCTGGCCAGCCCGTCGGAGCTGCCCGGGGCGATCGTCCCGGCCCTCGTCACCGGGATGGCCCTGGTCCTGCTCGCCCGCCCGGTCTCGGTCATGGTCTCGGCCCTGCTCATACGACTGATGCGGGGCGTTCGGCTCGACCCGGAGGTACGGCTCGGGCGGGGCGAACGGTCGGCACAGGGAGTGTGGCTGAAAGACGGCGGCGTGCGGTTTCCCCGGATGGAGGCGATCCCGTGGCGGGAGCAGGTGTTCCTGTCGTGGGCCGGGCTGCGCGGAGCCGTACCCATCGTGCTCGCCACCATCCCCTGGAACGCCGGGGTGCCGGGGGCCAAGAGCCTCTTCAACGACGTCTTCATCATCGTCGTCGTGTTCACCCTCGCGCAGGGGCCGACACTGCCGTACCTCGCGCGGCTCCTGCGTCTGGAGGCGGACGGCGAGGCGCGTGAACTCGACGTGGACTCCGCCCCGCTGGAGGAGCTGAACGCCGATCTTCTCCAGGTGCGCATCCCGGCCGGCTCGATGCTGCACGGCGTGGAGATCTTCGAGCTGCGACTCCCGGCGGACACGATGGTGACGCTGGTCGTCCGGGGCGGCCGGTCGTTCGTGCCGGCGGCGTCCACCCGGCTCAGGGCGGAGGATCAGCTCCTCATCGTCACCACGGCCGCCCAGCGGACGACCGTCGAGCGCCGGCTGCGGGCCGTGAGCCGGCGCGGCAAGCTGGCCGGCTGGTACGGCGAACGCGGCACCTGAGCAGTGCGGCGCGGATCCAAGAACAGGGCGAGTGGGGACATGCTGCTCGAACGGCAATAAACCGGCCCGGAGTGGCGTTTGGCCTCGTGGGTTGCTTACCATTAGCAATCGTCCTAGTCGAGTGCTAGGAAGTTTTCGGTGAACACTGTAGGTCGCGGCGCGTCCGCGCCTGGCGTGGCAGAACAGGATTCGCCGAGCACGACCTTGGTTTCCAGTGCTAGTTCCGGGAGGAACGCGTGCCCACCTACCAGTACGCCTGCACGGCCTGCGACGAGCAGTTGGAGATCGTCCAGAAGTTCTCCGACGACCCGCTCACGGAGTGCCCGTCCTGCCAGGGGCGGCTGCGCAAGGTCTTCTCTGCCGTGGGCATCGTTTTCAAGGGCTCCGGTTTCTACCGCACCGACAGCCGTTCCTCGGGTTCGTCGTCGTCGGTGCCGGCCGCGTCGAACGGCGGCTCCAACGGGTCGGGTGGCGACGGGTCGGGCAGTGAGACGGCGAAGTCGTCGGGCGACTCGGGCAAGAAGGAGACCGCGACCGCGTCCACTTCCTCGTCGTCCTCCGGTTCTTCAGGTTCTTCGGGCTCGTCGAGTTCGTCGAGTTCGTCGGGCTCCTCCGGTTCGACCGCCGCGGCCTGAGCCCCGGGTAAACCGAGAGTTATCCACAGGGGGCTGTTGGGGTGCCGCCCGGGCGTGGCGATTCGTTAGGGTCGGCGACATGGTCAATGGCGTAGAGATCGGCATCATCGGCGGCTCGGGGCTTTACTCCCTCCTGGACGACGCCGAGGAGATCGACCTGGCGACGCCGTACGGCCCGCCAAGCGACAAGATCGCGTTGGGCCGCATCGGCGATCGGTCGATGGCGTTCATCCCCCGGCACGGCCGCGGCCACGTCCATCCGCCGCACCGCATCCCCTATCGGGCGAACCTGTGGGCACTGCGCTCCCTCGGCGTCCGCCAGGTGCTGGCGCCCAACGCCGTGGGGTCGCTGCGCCCCGAGCTCGGGCCGGGCGCGCTGGTGATCCCCGACCAGCTCGTGGACCGGACCAGCGGAAGGCCGCAGACCTACTACGACACCGGCTGTGCCGTACATGTGTCGTTCGCCGACCCCTACTGCCCGGCCGGCCGGGCCACGGCCGTGGCCACGGCACGCGAGGCGGGCTGGAACACCGTCGACGGCGGCACTCTGGTCGTGATCGAGGGTCCCCGCTTCTCCACCCGCGCCGAGTCGAGGTGGTTCTCGGCCGCGGGCTGGTCGATCATCGGCATGACCGGGCATCCCGAAGCGGTGCTCGCCCGGGAGCTGGCGCTCTGCTACACCTCGATGTCGCTTGTCACGGATCACGACGCGGGCGTCGAGGCCGGCGAGGGAGTCACCCACGAGGAGGTCCTCGCCTTCTTCGCCGCCAACGTCGAGCGGATGCGCGCGCTGGTCGGCTCGGTCGCCGAGGCCCTCCCGATCGAACGTGACTGCGCCTGCGGCACGGTGCTCGACGGCGTCGAGCTCCCCTTCGAGCTTCCGTAACCGGCCGCGTCATGAGTGCCCTGAGCCGTCTCTTCACGCGCCGTCAAGCGGTTACTCGGCGCAGCCATCCGATCACCCGTCGCCTGGCCGCTCATCGCCGCTTGATCTCGGCGGTCCTCGCGGGACTGGCGGTGGCATGCGCGCTGACATCCGTAGGGCCCCCGGGCGGCGTGGAGGTCCTCGCCGCCGCCCATGACCTGGGTGGGGGCCGGCTGTCCGCCTCCGACGTCATGGTCGTACGGCTCCCGCCCCGGGCGGTGCCGGACGGCGCCTTCCGTCCGGGCTCCACCCTGACGGGACGGGTCGTGGCCGGGCCGATGCGCCGGGGCGAACCGTTGACCGACGCCCGGGTCCTGGGGCGGGGCATGCTCGCGACGCAGGGACCCGGGATGGTGGCGACGCCGGTCCGGATCGCCGATCCGGACGCCGGCCGGCTGCTCTCACCCGGTGACGTCGTCGACGTCCTGGCCGCGTTCGAGACGGACCCCTTCGCGGGGGCGCCCTACGCGGGGGCCTCGTTCGAGGATCCTCCCGGGGCCGTGGATTCGCCGGCCCCGCCGGCATCACCGGGCGACCCGGGCTTCCAGAGGCCGCCGTCGTCGGAGGGAAGGCCGCCGTTTGATGGGAGGGCGCGACAGGCCGTCACGGTCGCGCGTGAGGTGCGGGTGATGACCCCTCCGTCGGCGGGGGAAGGAGACGACGGCGTCCTCCTCGTGCTGGCGACCACCCCGGGCCAGGCCGCCCAACTCGCGCAGGCACAGGCACACGGGCGGCTCTCCGTCGCGATCCATCCCCGCTGACGCCTCGATGCGGATCGGCGGCGCCCAGAGCGGACCATCAGAGGGCGCGCTCTGAGGGGGTACTCAGAGGGGGCGCTCAGAGGAGGGAGCCGACCTCCGGGTCGTACTCCCAGTGCCAGGGCTCGAACGGGCTGCGATAAGCCCAGTCGGGGTGGATCCAGCCGAACCGTTTGCCGTTCGCCTCCAGCCAGTTGAACTGCACCGAGCGGAAGGACTGGACGCCACCGCACAGGTCGACGGCGAGCCCGAGACCGTGATTGCTCTTGCCGGGGGTGGCCGCCAGACCGGGGCGCCGCCAGTAGACGGACTGCTGCTCGGCCAGGCTCCGGTAACTGTCGGAGATGCAGATCGGCGTGCCGAACCGCCTCTGGTAGGCCAGGTTGAGGTCGGCGAACGCGATGGCGGCGTCGGCGCGCAGTTCCTCGCCTCGCTGTGGCAGGGGGCACAGGATGTTCTGCGGGAGCAGGCCGTTCGGGTACTGCTCGGCGACCCCCACTCTCGTCGGGTCGCACCCGCCTCTGTTCGCCTTGCCGATCTTGACGCCCAGCTTGGTCAGCGCCTTGGTCAGGGACTTGACAAGTGCCGAGGAGCGCTGCCGAAGCATCTTGATCTGCGCGTCGAGCTGGGCCTCCTGCAGAAGGTTCGCCGACCGCAGTTCCTGCGCCTCGGCGGCCAGCCGTTCCTGCTGCCGTTGCAGCCGCGCCGCGTCGCCGAGCACCGTGTTGCGCTCGTTGGCGAGGTAGTCCAGGTCGCTCATCGCCCGCAGCGCCGCCGTGTCGTCACCGCTCGCCGTGAACGGGCTGATGCCGGTCATGGCGGGATCCTGATAGATGCCCTGGACGAGATCGGACAGCGGCCTGCGCAGTTTGTTGAGCTCCTGCGTGGCCGCCTGAAGCTGGGTCAGCTTCGCCGCGAGTTGCTTCTGCGTCGATTCGAACCGCTTCTGCCGAGACTTGAGGACCTTCGTGGCGTCCTCGATCCCCTTGTAGGCCTGCTGCGCCTGGCGTCGCAACTCCGTCAACGTGGTCGGGTCCTTGCCCTTGAGGCCCTCGACGGTGGCGGCGCTCCACGCGGTGGCGTCCTTGGCGACCGTAGCGCGGGTGGTCGAGCGGGTGGTTGAGCGGGTGGCGGCGGCCGCCTCGGCCGTGGTGCCGTACGGGACCCCAGCGGAGAGCGAAGTCATCGCCGTGACGACCGCGATCAGGCGTACTGACCGGGGAGTGGGCACGATCGACTCCTCCGTTTGCGAACTCGTGACCTGGGTCAGGGACGCACGTTACTACAGAGGAACCAGGGAACGGGCGACGCTTACCACATGCGTTATCCGCCGATCTCATCCCTTTCAGGCGCTTTGTCGTGTCGCTCGGTACCTCGGCGGAGGCCTGACTGGGCCGTGTCGCCGGGCAGAGACGCGGCATCCAAGGTCAGCGAGTGTTCGCGGCAGAACTCCCACAGCCAGGTGTCCCGCCACTCCAGCGAGCACGTGAGCGGAGTCTCGACCTCCGCCGGCTCGCTCCGCTCCTTCGGCGCGGTCGTCCTCGGCTGTCGCTTGACGACGGCGGGAGGAGCCTGACGGACGGGTTCGGGCCGCGGGATCAGGATCAGCCCTTCATAGACGCGTATCGGCCCGAAAGGCTCGGGAACCCGGGTCGGCTCCAGAACCGCATCCCGCCCGGCCGGTACGGACGTCGTCCGCTGCCCCTCGTCCACCTGCGCCTCGCCCACCTGCCCCTCGGCGCCCGGCGCCACCGGCACACCGCCGGTTTCGCCGACCTGGACTGCCTGGACTGCCTGGCCGGCCTGATCGTCATCGGCAGGAACGCTGTTCGCGACGGTCCCGTTCGGATCGCTTCCGGCCGTGTCAGGGCCTGGCCGACCTGGCTGACCTGGATCGGCGTTCTGGCGATCCGTTTTCCGGTGACCCGCCTTCCGGTGATCGATGCTCCCGGGAGCCGTGCCGTACGGCGCGGAGCTCGCAGAGGGGGTGGGGGCGGGAGCGCTGCTCTGCGGGGCGGGGCCGAGGGGCGTGCGTCCCGCGCCGTCTCCTACCGTCTCCGCCCCGGGCGCGGCCCCGGAACGCCCCCGTCCCCGTCCCCGCGCGGCCGGCGGGGTGATCGTGGGCGGGAAGACGGTCACGTCACCCGCCGAACCAGGCATGCCGACATCGGTCTGGGACGCGATGACCGGGACCTCGGCCGGGGAGCGCGTCACACCGGACGTTTCCGGCGGCAACGCGTTCTCTGATGTACCGGCTCCCGATGCCCGGCTCGCCTGCGCGGCCATCTTCCCTTCGCCGGCGACGCTGCCCCGTGCCGCCTCCCGGTAGCCTGCGAACTCCGCCATGAGCATGGCCACGGCCAGGATCGCGGGCGCGAGCATCGCGGTGATGAGCACCAGCGGGCGAAGCCTGCGGACATGCCTAAGTCGCGTTACGGTCACGAACAGTGACGGTAATCAGCGCACACAAGCCGGAACACATCCACTTGCCAGCCCTTTACCGCACGTCAGCCAAGCGATGACCGGCATACCTCGGGCGACACTCCCGTCGAGAGGCGCGAGCTGGCCCAACCTTTCGCTAGGCTTACATAGCACGACACGCCTCCGTAGCTCAGGGGATAGAGCACCGCTCTCCTAAAGCGGGTGCCGCAGGTTCGAATCCTGCCGGGGGCACCTAGTTGACCTTGTGATTCACCGCCCGACCTGGGAGTTCTCCCCCGGTACGGCTTCCGCCCGTGTGCAGCCGTAGGCCGCCAAGAGCAGCCCTGAATCACCGTTCACGGAATATGCACGGGATGATCTTGGGGTCACTGGACCGTAGAAGGTCCCGCGAAGAACCAGGTCAGATGGCCTGCTGCTGTATTGGTTAGCGATACCGCCACCCCAGAAGTCGGCCCTACATCTCATCACCAGCAGGGCAAGCAGTACCCCCTACCCCGATCACGGAGAGTCCCACTCTCGCCCAGTTCCATTAGGCCCCCTTGAGTCGGGTTGTACCGGAAAGCGATCTCTGGGATTATCTGCAACCTGGGAATCCCCACGGCGCCGAGTCCAGCTTTTAAACCATGCCAGGGCCGATCGGAGGATGATCTTAACCGTGCACTCCTGGGCTGATCACTGGCCGATAGTCGATCCCAGCATTCCTCCCCGGGACAAGCGCCGGATCATAGGCAACCGGGAGCTCATGGGAATGTCAGGAGCCTCGCAGCAGCGATACAACACGCCTCAGGGCTCGGGTGGGCCAAGTGGCTGGTTGGTCGTTGCAGTCGTTGTCAGCTTGGCGATTCTCGGCGGCGTTCGCGCGGTGGTGGTCGAGAGGTCATCGGCAGGCATGCTTGTCCTCATCCTGCTCTCTATCGCCATAACAGCATTCTTCGCCTGGTTATATCGTCACTCCGCTAGCCGACTAGCACGTCTCTACCGCGACCGCTACGTGCTCCCTAGCGATCTCGACAACGAAGCTCACGCCCTGTTCAAGCGGGCCACCAGCGCCACCACGACGGTCAACTGGTCTCAAGTCAGCCGACAGGGGTTCTTGGACTCCGTCGCCAACGATTTGCTATTCCCTCAGCAGTTGTGGGAAATCAGTCGGCTTCTGCGCTTTCAGACTGTCCTGCGCGCCGAGCAGGCCGCTGCCACTCGCGGCGTCGTCATCACCCCTGAGCTGGCGGCCGTGCTGGCTCCCCAGCAGCAGGCCCTACAGCACTCGGTCGCGATGGTCACGCAGCGGATCGTAGAGCTGGAAGCTTACGCACGCAGAGTCCAGGAAGCGGACGCCGCGCTACGGGCCCACGAGCAGCTGCAGAACAATGACAAGTACCGCTACCTGCTCGCGCATACCGACGACAGGATGGGCATGCAGAGCCTCGTGCAGCAGGCGGCCTCTGTCAAGAGCACTCTCGCCCGGAGCGTGCACGATGCCATCGCAGCGGGTCAGACCCTGGTGGTGCCGGATCTCAGGCGCTGGCGCTAGCCATTTCGTATCATCGACCACCGGAGCCCAACATCGTCTCGACATGAAGCATCGCGAGTTAATCGGCAATGATGCAAGGCTCCCCCCAGCCAAGACCAAAGGCCCGGACCTGCCGGGGCCTCTGCCGTCAGCGCTGTCCGTCAGTCTTCGAGAGCTTTGGTGATCTGACCGTTGGCACGGGCCCGTTGCCCCTCGATGCATTTCGCGTAGACGCGTAGGAGCACGTCAACGCCGTGCCCGGCACGCTGGGCGACCTCGGTCGGCGGGACGCCCGCGTTGAGCCACAAGGAGACCGCCGCATGCCGGAGGTCGTACGGGCGAGCCGCCAGCGGGGACGCGACCTGTTCGACGGTGAAGGCCAGGCGCCGGGCTTCCTGCCAGACCGCGGAGTACGCCGAGGAGGAGAAAGGCCGGCCCTTGCTCGTCCGGAAGAGCCTGCCGTCCTTCGCCGTGTCGTACGTCGCGATGTGCTCGCGGAGGATCGCGACGAGGACCGGAGGGATCGGGATCTCCCGTGTATCGTCCACGGCCCGGTGCTTGAGGCCGCGTTCGTCGTGGGTCTCCCCCGAGTTCGTCCATCGCTTGTTCGCCTGTGGCAGCGCCTTCTCAAGCGTGATCAGTCCCCAGCCCTCAGCGGGAAGGTCGCAGTTCTGCCGACGCAGCCCCGAAGCCTCCTCAGAGGACGGTTCGAGAGGGTATGCCCAGAAATGCGTAGCGTGATTGTGTGAATTTGTAG
>NZ_JBHMQT010000016.1:0-2553 GCF_042435035.1 Sphaerimonospora cavernae | reverse complement strand
CCGAGCCGGCGGAGCAGCCGGTAACGGCCACCGATCACCAGACTGGGAGCAGACGTCACGATTGCACCATTCATCGAAAACCATCACAGCCGTTACAGATGATCCCATAACGGCAAGCCCCACTCGACCGCTCCCGCACAGGGGTGAAAAACGCCACCCATTGAGGTGTGGGCGCAGCATGTCCCCCAGTGGCCGCTGACCAGCGCACATAACCTCCGGGAGTGATCGAGTGCCTGTGTGGGCGGGTTTGGTCATTAGGCGGTCTAATAATCCGATTTTTAGGAAAGGTAGTAATAAAATGGTGCAGCCATGACGGCACCGATCGTGGTCACGACCGACAGCTCACCCGCCGTCCCCGCCGCCGTGGGGTGGGCGGCCGACGACGCCGCGCGCAGCCCGGCCCCGAGATCACCACCGAGATGATCGACGGGGATCCCGTCCATGTCCTGCGCGGGCAGGCGGAGCGCGCTACCGAGCGGGTGGTGCATGCCTGGCAGCTGCCGACGTACGTCTACGCCACCTCGACGGTCTATGACCTCGACGAGGTGCGGCGGGCGCACGAGGAGCTCGTGACCGAACGCTCAGGGAATGGCGGGAGAAGCATCCCGGAGTGGACACCGTGCCGGCCGTCGTGTCGGTCCACCCGGTCACCGCCCTCGTCGAGGCCTCGGCGAAGGCGGACCTGGGGGTCGTCGGCTCCAGGGGACGCGGCGTGGTGCGGCCGCTGGTGCTGGGGCCGGACTCGCCGCTGTGGCTCGCTGCGGGAGAATCGGTCGGAGATCCGGCCGACGAGCTCATCGAACATCGACTGCCATCGCGAGGCGGCTACGCTATGGCCTGCGGTCACCGCTCGGTCATCGCTTGACCGTTGATTGTCAGCAAAACACTCGATGATCGCGGTGGCAGTACCTGTCTCGCTACACGCCCTACCAGGCCGCTACCAGAAAGATCTCTATCTACGGCTGAAGCGCTAGACCCGTTTTCCGCACATCGGGGTGGTTGGGGCGTCTCCGGCGCGGCGGGTTGATCACAGCCGGGCGGAGCGATAGTTCCTGTGGCTCGTGAGACAGCGAGCGCAGTGGGGCGCTCCGAGCGTGGAGAAGATGCTCGGAGCGCTGCCGGTGGTGGCCGATTTCTGCTCCCGGTTACGGATCAGACAGATCATCGATGACGCGTGCCCGGTGCGTGATGTGGCCGAGTTGACGCACGGACAGGTCATCGAGGTGCTGGTCGCCAACCGGTTGACCTCGCCCTCCCCGCTGGTCCACGTGCAGGAGTGGGCCAGGACGTGGGCCGTGGCCGAGGCGTTCGGGGTCGATCCCGACCTGCTCAACGACGACCGGATCGGGCGGGCCCTGGACGCGATCGCCCCGCATCTGGATCACCTGGTCGGGTCGATCGGGCTGCGGGCGATCGAGACGTTCGGCGTCGATGTCTGCCGCATGCACTGGGACATGACCTCCATCTCCCTGCACGGCGACTACGAGCAGACCGAAGACGGGTTCCCGGCGCCGAAGTTCGGCCATCCCAAGGATCGCCGCCCGGATCTGAAGCAGATCCAGGCCGGGATCGCGGTGAGCGGTGATGGCGCGGTCCCGCTCTTCCACCGGGCCTTCGACGGCGGCGCCGGGGAGGTGGGGCAGGTCATCGGCACGATGAAAGCGCTGCAGCAGCTCGCCGGCCGGCAGCGCATGTTGATGATCGGCGATTCCAAGCTGATCTCGTACGCGAACCTGGCCGCGATCGACGGCGAAGGGGCCGGCTTCATCGCCCCGGCCTCCAAGACCTACGTCAAGGTGGAGGCGTTACGCGGCCTGGACCTGGGTGCGGCGACTCGGGTCGACTACGTCGCCGCACGGGACGCGGGCAAAAACGCCGACCGGCGGGGGAGCTGGCACGTGATCGAGGATGCGATGAGCCTGGCCGGGCCGCGCAAACGCGATGCGGTGCTCACGTTGCGGCGCGTGTTCGTGCACTCCTCGGCCCGCGCCCAGGCTGCGGCCACCGCCCGCGCCAAGAAACTCGATCGTGCCCGCGATGACCTGCAACGCCTGGAGCGAGGGTTGGGCAGCCGCCAACAACTATCCCACCGCCGAGAAGGTCACCGCCCGCATCGCTCCTGGACAAACGGATCGGCGCCTACCTGGCGGCACTGACCGGCGCCCCGTCTACCGACACGGGACCTGGGCCGGCCGGACTGGCCATCGACGGCAAGACCCTGCGCGGCAGCCGCACCACCGACGGCGCCGCGGTGCACCTGCTGTCGGCCACACTGCACCACGGCCAACTCGTGCTCGCCCAACGCCAGATCGACGCCCACAGCAACGAGATCGGCGCGTTCACCCCGCTGCTGGACCACCTCGACCTGGCCAGGAAGGTCATCACCGCCGACGCCATGCACACCCAGCACGAGCACGCCAGGCACATCCTCGCCCGCGGCGGCCACTACATCTTCATCGTCAAGGCCAATCAACCCAGCCTGTGCCGCTGTCTCAGAGGACGGTTCGAGAGGGTATGCCCAGAAATGCGTAGCGTGATTGTGTGAATTTGTAG
>NZ_JBHMQT010000015.1:0-35309 GCF_042435035.1 Sphaerimonospora cavernae | reverse complement strand
AGCGGTCAGATCGACGCCGGGCCAGCGGCCATCACGCTCTGCGCACCGGCTGGTTGTTTACCCCGCATCGTATAGCTCTCCCCCGGCTCGTCTCGCGTGATGCGGAGAGCCCAGTCAGCCGCGACATGGACCCGGACGGTCGCCTCCTCCAGATGGAGCCAGACATGCAGCAGTTCGCGGACATCGGACTCATGAGTGAACAGGGCCGCAGTAACCGCGACCAGGCGCTGACGTTCCAGACTGGAAAGATCCATTACCCCACTATCTCCCGCACCGGTCCGCGTCGGCTCCGCGATCCACGGCTAATCAAGTGCTGCAGCGGCTTTGGGGGCGTCAGCGAATTCCCTTGGCAAGAAGGTCCTTGGCATCCTGCGATGCCTTGGCTGGGGATCCGGCGTCGAAGGGCGGCTGCGGGTCGTACTCGATGGCGAGCTGAATGGCCTCAGCCGTGGTCTGATCGGTGATGCGGGCTGCCAGTGCGAGCGCCATGTCTATTCCAGAGGAAACTCCGGCAGCGGTCACGATCTTTCCCTGAAACACTACGCGCTCGGCCGTGTAGCCGGCCCCGAAGGACTCCAGCACCTCCACAGCGCCCCAATGGGTGGTCGCCGAGAGTCCGGCGAGCAGCCCGGCCGCCCCCAGCAGCAGCGATCCGGTGCACACCGAGGTTGTCCAGGTGCTTCCTTCGTCCATTCGACGGATCCAGCCGAGGAGTTCGTCATCGTCCAGCAGCGCCCGGGCTCCCGGACCTCCCGGGACGAGCAGTACGTCACAGGAGTCGACCTCGGTAAAGGCCGCATCGGCGGTAAGCGCCAGGGACTTGGGGGCATCCCGAACAGTGCCCGGCCTCGTAGCCACGAACACGATCTCGGCCTCTGGGAGGAATTTGAGTACCTCGTACGGGCCAACGACGTCCAGGGCCGTGAACCGGTCGAACAGCGGCATAGCGATACGCACAGCGTTTACCTTCGGTCGTACTGAACACGGCGGTGATCTCGGGGGTGGCTACAGCAGGTGCGGGTCAGCCCACGATTCTGGCTGACGAGGGACCGCTGCGCTAGTCTTAGTCCAGCGCTTAGTCCACCTCGATCTGTGAGGCAGCCGTGGAAGCAGCCAGGCAGTACAACGTTCATGAGGCCAAGACCCACTTCTCGCGGATCCTGGAGCAGGTGGCGACCGGCGAGGAAGTCGTGATCTGCAGGGCCGGCGAACCGGTCGCCAAGGTGGTGCCGCTACGGCCCAAGGTCGAGCGCACTGGTCGTGGCTCCTTGCGGGGGCAGATCCACATTCCCGACGACTTCGACGAGTTGCCTGACGACATCGCCGACGCCTTCGGGATGCGCTGATGCGACTGCTTCTGGACACGCACGTCATCCTGTGGTGGCTGGCCGACTCCCCGGAACTGTCCGGAGAGGTCAAGGATCTCCTCGACACGGAGCCGGCGGTGTACGTCAGCGCCGTGTCGCCATGGGAGATCGCGATCAAGCAGTCCATCGGCAAGCTGCCGGGGCCCGAGGACCTGGCGGAGCGGGTGCGTGACAGCCAGTTCTCCGGGCTTCCGATCACGGCAAGTCACGGCGTGCGGGCAGGGCGGCTGCCGCAACATCACCGGGACCCCTTCGACCGGTTGCTCATCGCTCAGGCACAGACGGAGGGGCTCACCCTGGTGACGCGTGACAAGTGGATTCCGCACTATGACGTGCAGATCATGGCCGTATGACAGCCACAACACGTTGTTCTCTCCCGCAGCGGAGAAGGCAAGGGCGCACTCGCGCGGCCGGCGGCTACGACGTCCACCAGGAGGAGACGCCGCCACCATTGCCGCCGTCGTTTGGCCGCGATCGGCGAAGCTGGGTGGCCCCCGAAAGCTGCCCCAGCGTGTCGAACAATGTTCTCGCTCAGGCGGAACAGCAACGGAACGGGGCGCCAAATGACGAAATATGTGCAAGTCAGAGGGGTGAGGGCGGACGAGTCGGCCTGTAGGCCGGGTTCTGTGATCAGCTGTCGCTGACCGGCGGCCATCCATCTAGGGCCGTCGTTGCCGACGGCCTCGTGCGGTCTACCCGCGCGGCTCGGGCGGGCCGCCCTCGAACGTCGCGCGCGGGGCGTTCCGGAGAACACCCCTTCTTGACCTTGCTCCGGGTGGGGTTTACCGAGCCGCCCACGTCACCGTGGGCGCTGGTGGTCTCTTACACCACCCTTTCACCCTTACCCCCTGCGAACAGGGGGCGGTCTGCTTTCTGTGGCACTTTCCCGCGGGTCGCCCCGGGTCGGCGTTACCGACCACCCTGCCCTGTGGAGCCCGGACCTTCCTCGGCAGGATCCGAAGATCCTGACGCGGCCGCCCGGCCGACTCGTCTGCCGTACCGTCTAGCCTAGCGGCCTACCGGAGGTGGGCGGTGTCGTTCAGGGTTCGTACGACGGCCGGGCCGTCGGCGTAGTAGTCGATCGCCGACAGGCAGGCCAGGTCGAGATGCATCCGGTACAGCGCCTCCGGCGGGGCGTTCAGCGCGAAACGGACGAGCAGTTTGATCGGTGTCACGTGGGAGACCACGAGGACGCGTCGGCTCTCGTACGCCTTGACGATCCGCTCCCTCGCCCGATCCACCCGGCGGGCGGCGGCCGCGAAGCTCTCCCCGTCCGGCGGGGCCACGTCCGGGTCGGCCAGCCACGCCGCGAGCTGGTCGGGCCACCGCTGCTGGACCTCCGCGAACGTGTGCCCCTCCCACACGCCGAAGTCGGTCTCGCGCAGGTCCTCGTCCACCTCCACCGTCAGACCGGTCTGTACGGCGACCGCCTCAGCCGTCTGCCTGGCACGCTTCAGCGGCGAACTCACGATCACGTCGATCTCGTACGGCTCGCGCGACAGACGCGCGGCCACGGCCTCCGCCTGGGCCATGCCGGCCGGGGTGAGCAGGGGGTCGCCGAGTCCGGAGAACCGCTTCTCGATCGACAGCGGCGTCTGACCGTGTCGCAGCAGCAGCAAGGAGGCGGGTGTCCGGGCGGGAGCAGGCATCCAGCCAGGCCCCCGCCGGAGGTCCTTCGCGGGGGCCGGGCCGGCGTCCACGTTCGGGGGTTCGGCCGCGGGGCTCAGGACCTCCGGGCCGCCGGGTGCGGGCTCGGAGGAGACGGTCTTCGCCTGCCAGGTCTCGCCCCGGGCCGCCGCGTCCATGGCCTCGTTGGCCAGCCGGTCGGCGTGGCTGTTGCGCTCACGCGGGATCCACCGCCACGTCACCCGGAAGCTCCCGGCCAGGGCGGCCGCCTCGGCGGCGAGCGGCCGCAGACCCTCGTGCTTGACCTTCCAGCGGCCGGCCATCTGCTCGATGACCAGCTTGGAGTCCATCCGCACCTCGACCTGCTCGCCCTCGGCGCCGAGATCGTGCAGGGCCCGCAGGCCGGCGATCAGGCCGCGGTATTCGGCCACATTGTTGGTAGCGGTCCCGATCGACTCGGCGACCTCCGCGAGCACCCGTCCCGCCGCGTCTCTGACCACCGCGCCGAATCCGGCGGGTCCGGGGTTTCCCCGCGACCCTCCGTCGGCCTCGACGACGAACCTCGCGCCGACCGTCTCGCCGACCATGGCCGTCACAGGCCGGACTCGGCCGTGCGGACCAGGATCCTGCGGCACTCCTCGCAGCGGACCACCTCGTCGCGGGCGGCGGCCCGGATGCGGTTCAGGTCGGCGATCGACAGGCTGGTACGGCAGCCGAGACACCGGCCGCCGTGCAGCATCGCGGCCCCGATGCCCGACTGTTCGCGCAGCTTCTCGTACAGCGCGAGTACGTCGGCGGGGATGTCGGCCGCGATCGGCGGCCGCCTGTTCCGCAGCTCAGCGGCCTCCTTGTCGATCTCCGCCAGGGCGGCGTCGCGCCGGTCCTCGGCCGCGCGCAGCTCGGCGGTCACCTTGTCACGCTCCGACTTGAACGTGGCTACCTGGGCCTCGGCCGCCTCCCGGCGTTCCATTATCTCCAGCACCACCTCTTCCAGGTCTCCCTGGCGGCGGCGCAGTGACGCGATCTCCGACTGCAGGCTCGCCAGGTCCTTGGGCGAGGAGATCTGCCCGGAGTCGAGGCGCTTTTGGTCGCGCTCGGCCCGGGTCCGTACGGTGTCCACGTCCGACTCGGCCTTCGCCTGGTCGCGGGCGAGGTCACCGGCGTCGGTCTCGGCGGCGATGACCCGGGTCGCGAGCGCGGCGAGCTGCTTGGACAGGTCGTCGATCTCGGCGAGCTCGGGCAGGGACCGGCGGCGGTGCCTGAGCCGGTCGAGACCCGCGTCGATCTCCGCCAGGTCGAGCAGTCGCTTCTGTGCTTCCGGTGCGGCCTTCATCCCCATCCCTCAAATGCTCGGGGGTCCAAGTCTGTGGTCGTCGCCGTCCACGCGTCCGTGACGGTGTCGGAGACACGCGCCTCAACAGTAATGCCCTTGTTCTCCATTGCCGACGTCAGCCGCCGGGCGGCGTCGGCGAGCCATGGCCATTCGGTGGCCCAGTGGGCGGCGTCGATCAAGGCCGGACCGTCGGCGGCCTCCATGTGTTCACTCGCGGGGTGGTGCCGCAGGTCGGCGGTGAGGAAGACGTCGGCCCCGGCGGCCCGGGCCGTGCCCAGCAGGGAGTCTCCCGATCCGCCGCAGACCGCCACCGTCCGCACCATCCGCTCCAGGTCTCCCGCCACGCGTGGCGGCCCCGCCGTACGGGGCAGCCCGGCGGCGGCCCGTAGGGCGAACTCGCGCAGCGGAACGGGTGCCGGGAGCCTGCCGACCCGGCCGAGTCCCCGCCGGGGATCGTCGGCGGACGGCTGGAGGGGGCGTAGCTCGGATGTGAGGCCGACCGCGCGGGCGAGCGCGTCGGACACGCCGGGGTCGGCGACGTCGGCGTTGGTGTGCGCGGTGTGGAGGGCGCCGCCGCCGCGGATCAGGCGGTGGACGACCCGGCCCTTGAAGGTGGTGGCCGCGACGCTCGTGGTGCCGCGCAGGTACAGCGGATGGTGTGTGACGACCAGGTCGGCTCCCCAGTCGAGTGCCTCGTCGACCACCACCGCCACCGGGTCCACCGCGAACAGGACCTTCCGTACGGGCTGGTCCGGGTCGCCGCAGACGAGCCCGACCGCGTCCCAGGGCTCGGCCCAGGCGGGGTCGTACATCGCCTCCATCTCCGCGACGACCTCGGCGAGAGTGCAGGAGATCATTGCCACCCGCGCACACTATCGCGCGGCGCGTCCCGGAGTGTGGAGCCGGGTACCGTCCCTGTGACGACACCTCTGCGGACAAGGACGGGCCCATAGGGTGAACCTGGACGCGATGCTGGCCGACCTCGAGGAGCTGGTGCTCTGCGAGTCGTACTCCTCCGACCATGCCGCACTCGCCCGCAGCGCCCGGGTGGTGGCCGAGCAGGGGCGCCGGCTGCTGGGAGCCGAGCCGGAGACGATCGTGATCGGGGGCGTGCCGCACCTGCGCTGGACGTTCGGCAGGCCTCGGGTGCTGCTGCTCGGCCATCACGACACCGTCTGGCCGATCGGCTCGCTCCGCGACCACCCGTGGTCGGTGCGCGACGGAGTGGCGCGAGGGCCCGGCGTATTCGACATGAAGGCCGGGCTCGTGCAGCTCTTCCACGCGGTCGCCGCGCTGCCGTCCCGCGACGGGTTGACCGTGCTGGTCGTGGGCGACGAGGAGCTCGGCTCGCCGACGTCCCGGCCGCTCACCGAGAAGATCGCGGCGGGCTGCGCGGCGACGTTCGTGCTGGAGGCCAGCGCCGACGGCGGCGCGCTCAAGACCGCGCGCAAGGGCATCTCACGCTACGAGCTCACTGTGTACGGCAGGGCCGCCCACGCGGGCCTCGAACCCGAACTGGGTGCCAACGCCGGCGTCGAGTTGGCCCACCAGATCCTGGCGATCACCGATATCGCGGCGCGGATCCGGTCGTCCTCCGAGGCGGGCATGGTGTCGGTGACGCCGACCATGCTGTCGGCCGGGACCAGCACGAACACGGTGCCCGCGCTGGGCCGGGTCGCGATCGACGTACGGGTGCCGGACGTGGCCGCCCAGGCGCGCGTCGACGAGCTGATGCGCGAGCTGACCCCCCGCGTCCCGGGCACTCGCCTGGAGCTGCGTGGGGGTCCGGGCCGTCCGCCCCTCGACCCGGAGTCCTCGGCCGACCTGTTCAAAGCGGCCGTCCGGATCGCCGAGGAACTCGGTATCGGGCCGCTGCGCGGGGCGACGGTGGGCGGCGGCTCCGACGGCTGCTTCACCGCGGGGGCCGGCTGCCCGACGCTGGACGGTTTGGGCGCGGTCGGCGGAGGCGCGCACGCGGCCGGGGAGCACGTGATCGTGGCGGAGATGCCGGCCAGGGCCCGGCTGGTCTCGGAGCTGGTCCGGAGGTTTGTCCAGTTTTAAAGCGGGATCTCCCTGGATTGGCGACAGGTTGACCTAATGTGATCATCTGGTCACCGGGGGGATCGGGTGAGATTGTGGCAAGGCCGGTCCGTCAGGACTCGCCTGACGGTCATCGCGAGCGTGGTGATGGGGCTGATGTGCGTCGCCGCGTCGGTGGCCGTGCTGTTCACCGTACGCGTAACCGCACAGACGTACACGACCCATGCGATCGTGGACACGGCCGAGCGGCTGGGCTACGCGGCCGCGCACGAGCGGTTGCCGCCGGTGATGCTGGACGAGGCGGTGGCGGGCGTGCAGGTGATCGACCCCAGAGGCCGGATCGCGTCGACGACGGCGGGCATCGCCGGGCGGCCGAGGATGGCCGATTTCCAGCCGGACGGGTCCGGCACGCAGGCGCGGCGGGACGAGTGCCGGTCGCCCGCCTTCCCCGGCAGATGCGTGACCGTCGCGGCGTTCCGCATCCCGCGACGGGACGGCGTGTGGACGGTCTACGCGGCTGACTACGACGTGCCCTGGCACGTCGACAACCGGCTGCTGACCACGCTCGTCTGCATCACGTCGGCGCTGACGGCCCTCACCGCCTTCGGCATGTACCAGACCGTGCGCAGAGCCCTCGCCCCCGTCGGCGCCATCACCGAGAAGCTCGCCATGATCTCCTCCACCGACCTGAGCCGGCGCGTGCCGGTGTCGAAGTTCCGGGACGAGCTGCGGCGGCTGGCCGAGGCCGCCAACCAGACCCTCGCCCGGGCGGAGCTCGCGGTCGAACAGCAGCGGAGATTCGCCTCCGACGTGTCCCACGACCTGCGCAGCCCGCTGACGGCGATGCGCGCCGAGATCGAAGGGGCGATGCTGCACCCCGACGACGCCGACTGGCGCGCCACCGGCGAGGCCCTGCTGGACAGCCTCGACCGGCTGCAGGCCATGGTCGCCGACCTCCTCCATCTCGCCAGGCTGGACGCCGGGGCGACCCGGCCGACGCTGGAACGCATCGACCTGGCCGAGCTCGCCGCGCGGGAGCTGGACCGCCGCCCGCGCAAGGTGGAGGTGGTACGGGAGCCGGCGACCGGCGTGATCGTGATCGGGGACCGGCTGAGTCTGACCCGGCTGCTGGGCAACCTGCTCGACAACGGCGAGCGCCATGCCGAGTCCATGCTGCGGGTCGCCGTCCGCGTCGAGGATCCGGACGCGGTCCTGGAGGTGCAGGACGACGGGTCCGGCATTCCCCCGGAATACCGGGAGGTGGTGTTCCAGCGCTTCACCCGGCTGGACCAGGCGCGCAAGAAGGATGCCGGCGGCAGCGGTCTCGGCCTGTCGATCGCCCGCCAGATCGCCCAGGCTCACAACGGCACCCTGACCATCGAGGACAGCGAGGTCGGCGCCCGCTTCGTCCTGCGGCTGCCGCTGGCGCCCTCCGGACAGGCCGCCGCCGATTAGCGGCCGCCTGGCCTCACCCATCCTCCGGCAGGGCGATCACCGTCGGGAGCGGAGCCCCGAGCGCCTCGATGACGGCGCCCTCGAGCTCGTCCGGCGTTCTGACGGCCCGCCCCAGCGCCCCATAGGCCCGCGCGAGCGCCGGGAGGTCCGGCCCGTGCAGGTCGACGGCCACGGGGGTCGTGCCCTGCCTGGCCATCTCCTCCCTGATCTCCCCGAAGCCGCCGTTGACCGACACCACGATGGGCAGGTTGAGCCCCAGCTCCACGGCGGTGGCCAGCTCCTGCACACTGAACTGGAACGCGCCGTCCCCGGCCAGGACCACGATCGGCCGGTCCGGCCTGCCCAGCTTGGCGCCGATCGCGGCCGGCAGCGCGAATCCCAGCGTGCCGAACCCGGTCGGGAACAGGAACCGGCCCGGCGGATCCACGGGGACGGCGAGCAGCGCCCCGTGATAGACGATCATCGAGTTGTCGCCGACGAGGATCGCCTCCGGCGGCAGGGCCCGGCGCAGCGCCGCCAGGTGTCCCGTCCACCGGCGGGTCAGCTCGCCCAGTTCCCGGTCGTGGCGAGGCCGGGGTACGGCTGCCGCGCCCGGCGGAGGAACGGGCTGCCGTTCTGCTCCGTCGAGCCGTTCGCTCAGACCTTCCAGGGCCAGCGCGGCGTCCGCCACGATCGCGACGTCCGCGACATGATCGCCGTACATCTGACCGGGGTCCACGTCCACCCGGATCAGGCTTCCGGTCAGGGCGAACTCGTCGTCCCAGAGATCGGCCGGGCCCAACTCGGTGCCGACGGCCAGCACGACGTCGCACCCGGCGAGCCAGTGCCGTACGGCTTCCAGGTGCAGCGTGGCCCCCAGCACCAGGTCATGGCTCTCCGGCACCGATCCCTTGCCGTTGACCGTCGTCACCACGGCGGCGCCCACCCGCTCGGCCAGGCGCATGGCCGTACGGCCCACGGGCGACTCGTCGTCACCCGGCCGCTGGACGCCGCCGCCGAGCACGAGCCCGGGGCGCCGCGCGTCGCCCAGCAGCCGCGCCGCCTCGTCCAGCGCGCCCGGATCGGGGACGCGGGGCATGATCCGGTACGGCGGGGCGATCCTGACGTCGTCCTCGGACTCGAGCAGGTCGACCGGGATCTCTATGTGGACCGGCCGGGGACGTCCTTCGGCGAAGCGGCCGAACGCGCGGGCCACGGCCGCCGGGATCTCCCGGACCGAGCTCACCCGGTGGCTCCACTCGCACAGCGCGTCGGCCGCGACCGACTGGTCCTTGCTCTCATGCAGGTAGCCGCGGCCGTGGCGGGGGTGGTCGCCGGGAACGCCCGGCGAGACGACCAGGACCGGCGAGGAGTCGGAGTAGGCCTGCGCCATGGCGGTGTAGGCGTTGACCAGCCCGGGGCCCGTCGTGGTGAGCACCACGCCCGGTCGGCCGGTCACTCTCGCATACCCGTCGGCCGCGTAGCCCGCACCTTGCTCGTGACGGGGCGTCACACATCGGATCCCCATCGGACCCAACTCACGGTAGATCGCGAGGTTGTGCGTGCCCGGGATGCCGAAGACGACGTCCACGCCGTGCAGCCGGAGTGCCTCGACGAGGATCCGGGCTCCGTTGGGCGTCATGATCCATCCGGGGGTCGGGGGAGGGCTTCACAATACGTTTGCCCTTCCCTGTAATCTCATACGCCTTTTGAAGTCAGGAATTTCCGTCGTGTTTTCCGACGGCGTACTCGTCGGCCCCCTTGGACAGCACGTTCTTGATGGAACCGACGGCCTGGCTCACCATGCGGTCCATGGCCTCCCGGGTGTGGGAGGCGATATGACCGGTGACGAGGAGCCGGTCACCGAAGTCACTCAGCAATTTGGCCGCGATCTCTGAATTCCGGTCGTAGAATCCATCGAAAACGGCCATGCCCACACGCTCCGCGCTCATGGCCTCATGCAGCGCGTGGGGGTCGACGACGGCCGGGCGTGCGGTGTTGATCAGAACCGCCCCGGGACGCAACCGCTTCAGGACGTCGAAGTCGATCATGAATCTGGTCTCCGCGGTGCAGGGGACCATGACGACGAGGATGTCGCTGCGGCCCGCCAGTTCGGGCAGGGGCAAGAAGGACAGGCCCAGCCGCTCCTCTACGTCTGGTTTCCGAGTGCGGCTGAAGTAGGCGACGTCGGTGTGGAACGCCCGCAGGACCTCCGCGATCCGGGTGCCGTTCGCACCCAGTCCGACGATGCCGACCCTGCGTGATCTCAGCTCGTGCGGCAGTTCTTCCGCGCTCCGCCAGCCGGGATATCGGTCGCCGAGAAACTGTCCGATATGCCGGTTGGCATTGATGATCTGACCGATGGTGAGCTCGGTCACCGAATCCGTCGCCGCACCCGGCGTGCTGGTGACGACGATCCCGAGCCCGTCCGCCGCCGCCACGTCTACGAAGTTCTCATAGCCCACACCCAGGAAAGCGACGACCTTGAGCGTCTCCCGCGCGCTCGCCAACGCCCTGGCCGTCGCCCGCTCCTCGCCCCCGTGCACGTAGGCCACCGCACCGCGCAGCCCGCGTATCAGCTCCTCCTCCGTCAGCGGCTGGATGGGCCTGTCCGGGATCCGCAGCCCATGCTCACGCAGCGACTCGAGCAGCGACATGTCGATGCCCGCCCCCGTGACCAGGATCGTCCCGTCCATCGCCGCCGTCTCTCCGACGAAGTCCCGCACCGCCACGAGATGGTCCGATATATCCCCGAACGCCGCTGTTTGGGACATTTAATCTCTCAGAAATTAGGCATTTATGTCGATTCTGCTCATCTGCATCTGTGTTAGCACGATGAGCAGGCAACGCGAAATCTCACCGGTCGTCCAGGCGACGGAGCAGCGTCCCAATGATATAAGGGTCGTGTAGCCCCTTGTACATCTTCCCGCCAGCCATCGAGTCATTGAACCGTGCGGAAAGGGTCCGACCGTACAGAAAGGCTCTCGTAGATGAAGTTTCAGCCGCGCCAGCAGCTCCTGGATGTCTGGGAGGCGGCCGCCCGAGCTTCGTACCGCGACGGAGTGTGGACGTGGGGCGGGCGAGACGGGTCGAACTCCATCGCGGACGCCGAGCAACTCCTGTGCTTTCTTTACCCGGCGGCGGAGCTGCCGGGCTTCCGGCTCGACACGCCGGACGAGACCGCCGACGACGTCCTGGCCGCGCTGGCCCGGCTGGGCGACTCCGTCGAGATCCCGAAGCTGCTCCTGCAGGTGATCGGTCAGTACCTGCGAAAGTACACGGCGGACGACGGGCGGCCGATCTTCTCGGGCGGAAGCTATTTCCGCGCCGCCGCCCCCGACGTCAAGCCCGCCCCCGAGCAGCTCCAGCTCGACATGGTCGACTCCTTCTCCATGTCGGTCACGCTCGCGCTGGCCACGCTCGGCTTCCTGAAAGTCTTCCGGCAGAGCGTGCGAAGGCAGTCGCTGCGCACCGAGATCCGGGAACTGGAGGAGCTCGCGAGCAAGCGGCTGACCGCCGCCATGGTGGGCATGCTGCGCAGCTTCACGGTCAACGCCTTCGATCCCGGCTCACCCGCAGGCCGCGCGCTGGTGCGGACCGTCAACCAGGCGGGGGCCCCGGACCGCCGGGTGCTCGACGATCTGCGGCGTGAGCTGCGTCCGGTACGGGCGGGACTGCGAGACCTCACGATCGGATCCGGTAGCCAGGTCGACCTCGACAACGAGAACCTGCTGTTCGAATGCGGATGGACCTGGGGCATCGTGAAGGACTCCCCCGAGGTCGCCACCCCGCACGACATCGGCCCGCAGCCCAAGGGCGTGGCGGAGGAGACGCCCTTCCTCTACTTCACGGTGAACGCCCTCGTCGGCATCGCCGACCTGTTCTCCGAGCGCACCCGCGTGCTCGGCCTGCTCAACGACCCCCAGCAGACCCTCGCGCAGGCCATCCAGCGCCGCTGGGACCTCACCCAGATCTACTGGCGGACGATCGCCATGTACGGCCGGGGCGACTGGCCGCTGCAGGACATCCCGTGGAAGACGACGGATGAGAAGGAGTCGGAATACTACAGCCTCGGCGTCACCGCGATGGTGGTGCAGAGCCTCGTCAACAGCCGGGCGGCCGACGTCGACCTCGGCCGGGTCGCGGACGTGCTGGAGGAGCTGGCCGTGCGGGCCAGGATCATCCGCAGGGCGGTGCCCGGGGACCCTTCGGTCTCCATGCACTCCCCCGGAGTCGCGATCAACATGCGCGGCGCGGAGGATCTCGGCCCGAACCTGATCTGGGTCGTCTCCGACTTCGCGATCACGCTGCTCAAGCGGACGATCTGGGCCGCGTCGATCGTGCAGAACACCCACACCAAAGAGAAGCTGCTCGGGCTCGCCGACCAGATCTGGCGGCACGTTTCGGCTCGCCGGTGCACGAGCGGCCGGGCACGCGGGCTGTGGGACCAGCCGGGCAACGTGTTCGCCGGACTCGACGCGCATTCGGAGGAACCGTCGTGGTATTTCAGCGAACGGGTCGTCGAGTTCCTCGTGGCGGCGACCCAGGCCAGGAGCGATCCGCCGCTGCGCAACCCCCGGCTCGTCGAGATGGCGTACGAGATGCTCGGCGAGGCCGAGCACCTGCTGGATCAGGAGCTGGTCCTACGGCCGCTGACGGCCGGGCAGACGATCCAGCCCAAGCTGCGCGGCATTCAGGCCGCGCTCCAGCGGGCCAGGGCGATCACCGACGAGCGGCCCGCGACGGCCCAGGCCCTGATCTACGACGCCCTGCTCGACCTCGAGCGGCTGGCCGCCGCCCGCGACAACGCGGCGGAGGCCATCTAGATGCTGGTTTTCGCGATCTCCGACAAGGGCGGGACGGGGCGCTCGGTCACGAGCACGAACATCGCCTATCGGCACGCCCTCCAGGGCGACGACGCCTGTTACCTGGACTTCGACTTCGGCTCCCCGACGGCCGGCGCGATCTTCAGCGTGAGTTCGGTGGCACGCGGCACCCGCGCCGGCGGACTGCACGAGTACCTGCGGGGCGAGCTCACCGAACCGCAGCGCATCGACGTGTGGGCGGAGTCCGACAGGGAGGGGCTGCGGGTCAAGCCCCCCGGCGCGGGGCGGCTCGTGCTGCTCCCGGGCAGCGAGGGCGGGGGCGAGCTGTCCACGGTGGACGACGAGATGGCGAACAGGTGCGTTCAGCTCTTCAGCCGGCTGGAGGAGGAGTTCGATCTGTGCGTGGTGGACGTGAGCGCGGGGCGCTCGTTCACCGCCGAGATGATCCTGCAGGCCACGGTACGGCTGCCCGCGGTGCCGTTCCGCTGGCTGGTCTACCACCGCTGGACGCGTCAGCACATCATCGCGGCCGACGGCCTCGTCAACGGAGCCGACGGGCTGCTCGACGTCGGTGCCCGGTTCGGGCACGACCCGGAGGTCCTGCGTGAGCGGATCCGCTTCGTCCGCACGGCGGTGCTCGAATCCGAGGCGGCCGAACTCGTGGGCCTGCGCGACGAACAGCGGGCCTGGCTGAGCGCCTACGACGGCGAACTGCGCGAGCTCGCCGGCCGCCACGGCGTCGGCCGTACGGCGATGCTCGGCAAGGTTCCGCTCGACCCGATCCTGCAGTGGCGCGAGCAGCTCATCTCCGACGAGGACGTGCTGGCCACCAAGATCGCTAATGCGGAGACGGTCGCCGCGTTCGAGGAGCTGGCCAAAAAGATCATGGACGACAGCGCGTGGGAGGGACTGTGACGCCGATGAACGCGATGTTCGGCGAGGTCACCGCGGAGCGGCGGATCGCCGCCGCACCCCTGTCCCATGTGTCCATCGAGCTCGGGCACCTCTACATGGAGGACTTCGAGGCCGGCCCCGACCGGCTGCGCCGGATGTTCCGCCGGGTCGCCCCCTGGGCCGGCGCCGTCCGGTCGACCTGGGAGGAGCAGGTGCCCGGGCGGCGGGCGCGAGTCAGCACGTGCTTCCTCATCGATGACTACTTCAGCCGGTTCAGCTCCCCCGCGGAACTGGTGCCGATGGTTCTCGAGGCGGCGGCGGAAAGCGACCTGACCATCGACTACCTCGCACGGGAGTCGGCCTGCGCCGAGCCGGCCGGACTGGTCGAGGATCGGCTCGTCGACGACCCGCCACCGGGCGCCAACGGTTCGCGTCCGCCCGTCAAGGAGACGGGCTGGCTCTGCAACGGCATGCGTTCCCCGCAGGCGGGAGCCGTACAGGCCATGGGCAGGGCGCAGCGGTGGGCGCCGCCGGCCCAGAACGCCAAACGCGGGCACTCGATCTTCGTGGACGTGGAGTTGTGGGATGAGACCGGATCACACCGCACCTGGTCGTGTCCGTTCCTGGCGGCCGTCTGGCAGCTCCTGCGGCTCGGGCTACTGCGCGACGGGGGCCGGCTGCCGTTACGACCGGCGCTCCGGCCGCAGGCCTGGCCCACTGACTGGGATGCGCTGTCCCCCATCATCCAGTTGGGCGATCAGGCTCCACCGTTCACCGCCTACACCACCATGTCCGTCCTGTCCCCCCGGTTCCTGCCCGTCGAACTGGCCGTGCGCACGATCCTCAGCCAGGTCGCGGTGGACGCCGAGGTCCTGGGGCAGGTGGCCGGCCGTAGTGAGGGCGAGGGCATCCGGCTGGAGGAAGAGCTCGTCGACCGCATCTCCTACGTATTCGTTTAGGGAAGCGCATTCGATGCTGGTCATGGGGGAAGTCCACACAGGACTGCTGCAGAACTCGGGGGAGGTCGCCGCGTCCACCTGCCAGCGGCTTCTCGGGTTGCTCGCGGGACAGACGGTACGGGTCTCCCGCCGTCCGATCGTCCACGCGGTGTCACCAGACCGGCTGACCGGAGTGGACTGCCGCCTTCCCTCCGCATCCCAGTCGCGGGTCAGAGGCGTCGGGACGGTGCTGACTCGATGCTCGATCACCGGTGGCCGGGTGGTCCAGGGCTCGTCCTATGTCCGGATCGTGCGCGCCGCCGTCGACCGCCGCCTGCCGTGGTCGCACTATCTGGCCCGTCCGGGGGTGATGGAGGTGCTCGGGAAGGCGAAGCCCCGGGACCTCGCCGACGGGTTCACCGATGAACTCCCCGGCGACCGCCTGAGCGGCGCGTCTGCTGACCGGACCCGCCCGGACCCTGCTCGCGCGGACCCTGCTCGCGGGGACCGGGGCTCGGGCTGGTCGGGCTCGGCTCCCCTCGATCTCGGCGCGATCAGCGGCAGGTTCGTGGACCTGGTCCAGTCGTCGCCGCTGCTCGATCGCAGAGCCCCTTTCAAGATCCCGCGGACCCGCCTGCGCTGGGTGGCGGAGATCGCGCCCGAAAGCGGCGCCCCGGCCATGCGCTTCACCCTCCACAACGATCAGTTGCGCACACTGCGCCTGGTCCATGACGGGGAGTTCACGCCCGCCGTCGCCGAGCTGTGCGAGGACCTGGCACTGCACGACTGGCTGCTGACGACGCTGCTGGTGATCGTCGAACGGGCACTGACCGGCGGCGCGCCGGGGCCGGAGGCGGTCGCCAAGCTGACCCCGGCCGTCGACCACCTCCTGCACCTGTGGATGCCCGCCGCACGGGTCGACGAGACGCTCACCCCGCTGTGGGAGGGCCTGGAGCGATACCCCGGGTTCACCCGGCAATGGCAGTCGCTGGTGGACCGCATCCGCGACCAGATCTCGGTCAACATGCTGACCCTCCTCATCAGAAAAGGCGGGTGGTAGATGACGGCTCCGGACGGATCCCGAGCGAACCGCGAGTTGATTCCGCGCACCCTTCGCAAGTTCCTCATCACGGCGGCCGTCGGCGTTCCCACGTACTTCCTGACCGACGACGACGGCCCCTTCATCGGCACCGGCGAGCCGCGCAAAGCGTGGGGCATCATCCTCACGGTCTTCATCAGTGCCGTGGTCTTCGTGGTGCAGTACCTCATCGAGGTCGACAGGCAACTGGAGACGCTGCGCGAGGAGGTCGGGTCGGGCCTGTCGCGGATCAACGAGGCGACCGAGCTGTTCGGGCTGGTGGAGGAGTCGGCGGTACAGGCCGACGTGGTCACCCAGCTCGTCCGCAACGCGACGCGGGTCGACAAGGAGATGCCCACCCTGGTCCAGGCCTTCGCCCAGTGGGAGATCGCGAGGATCTCCACGCTCCTGCGGGAGCTCGGGGAGGGCAATGTCATCTACGAGGGAGAGGATCGGGACTGGCTGCTCGGCCTGACCCACAACACGCAGCACAGCCTGGACGCGCTCAGCCTCAACGTCGTGGACCAGGGGCCGAGCGAGTTCGACGGAGGGTTCTGGACCACCGACGCGGGTCAGCGATATCTGGACGCGCAGCGCGACCGCATCCGGGAAGGAGTCCGGATCCGCCGGATCTTCTTCGTCGACAGCTCGGAACGCCTGGGCACGGAGATATTCCGGCGGATCTGCAAGATGCACTCGGAGATCGGCGTCCAGGTGCGCATCCTCACGCCCGAGCAGCTCGCGAGCCCGCTGGGGCTGTTCGACTTCATCGTCTTCGACGAGGTGCTCAGCTACGAGGTGACCCCCTCCGCTCCACAGGTGGGCGAGATCACCACCCACACGTTCGTGCACACGTTGCTGGTGCTGGAGCCGCCCAGGGTGCGGCAGCGGATCGAACGATTCAAGGAGCTGTGGGAGATGGCGTCTCCCCCGGCATGACGGGGACGAACTCCCGGTCGGGGCGGCACACACCCAGCAGCTTCCGCGTCCCGTCGTCGGCGTTCCCGTTGAGGACGGCCGAGACCAGCTCGGCGGTGACGGGGGCGAGCGTGATGCCCAGCCCGCTGTGGCCGGTGGCGGCGAGCACGCGCTCGCCGGTGTAACCGATGATCGGGATGTGGTCGGTGCTGCCCGGCCGCAGCCCGGCCCAGCTCCGCTCGATCGGCCAGGTCGCGGCCTGCGGCATCACGGCGCTCACCCCGCGCAGGATCTCCTCGCGGGCACGGACGGTGACCGTCACGTCTCCCACGTGGGGCTCGTAGGTGACGCCCATCGCGACCCTGCCGTCGCGCCTGGGCACCAGGTACGGGTAGCCCTCGAAGTCGCCGTCCCTGATCTCCGCGAAGATGTGGTGGCGCAGCGGATAGCCGGCTCCTCCGGGGGGACGGGTGTCGAAGGCCTCGCCCTTGATGGGATAGAGATGCCGGCGGTGGTCGGGCAGGAATCCGCCGCTGAGGCAGCCGGCCGCGACGATCACCGTGCCGGCCGAGACTCGGGTGCCGTCGTCGAGGCGCACCTCGGCGGAGCCGGGCAGCTCCGCCAGGTGCTCGGCCCGTACGCCGGTCCGGACGCGGATCGCCGCGGCCATGCCGTCGAGCGCCCCGCACAGGGCGCCCATCAGCTCACGTGGGTCGAGTGCGAGCTCGTCCGGCAGCAGGAACCCGCCGACGACCGCCTCACTCAGCATCGGCTCCAGCTCTCTGGCCTCGGCCCCGGTGAGCTGTTCGACGGGGAACGGCGACTCCCGCCACCTCGGCAGGACCTGGTTCTTCAGGCGATCCATCTCCGCGTCGTCGACCGCGACCTGCAGGTCGCCCCCTTCGAGCAGGGAGACCGTCACACCGGAGATCTCGGCGATCTCGGCCACCCAGTCCGGATACAGATCCCGGCTGCGCTTGATCACATCACTCAGCGGCCCCAGGCAGGAGGGCTCGGTCTGGGTGAGGATGCCGCCCATCGCGGCGTTGGAGGCGCCCTGGCCCAGGCGCGTCTCCGCCTCGATGAGGAGGACGGTCCGGCCCTCTGAGCCGAGCCGGTGGGCGATCGCGCATCCGATCACGCCGCCACCGATGATCGCGACATCGCAGGTTTCAAGCACGCGTGACTCCCAATGCTCCGCCGGACCCCCCCATTCGAAAGTAGGCGAGGCCGGGACGTTCCAAAAGGTCACACAGGAGTGGCCTGAGGGGAAGGGTATCTCCCATGAGCGCCGCACCGGTGGATCTCCGCGCCATTCAGGCGGAGCCGTCGCAGCCGCGGCGACGGACCGGTCCGGGACGCGACTGGCTGGAGCGGATCGCGGCGCGGCGCACGGACGGTGTGATCATCGTGACCTCGCGTCTGTCGGTGCGACAGCAGGGGCAGCTCAGCGCGAGATCGATCCCGTTCGTGGTGGTCGACCCCGAGGGTGAGCCGCCGCCGGGGGCCGCCTCGGTGGGGGCGACGAACTGGCACGGGGGCCTGGCCGCCACCCGGCACCTCCTCGATCTCGGCCACACCCGCATCGGCATGATCGGGGGGCCGCCCGACATGCTGTGCAGCCGGGCCAGAATCGACGGCTACCGGGCCGCCCTGGAGACCGCCGGGGTCGCCGTCGACCCCGCCCTGATCAAGCACGGCGACTTCCTGGTCAACTCGGGCCACGACTACGGGCACGAACTGCTCTCGCTCGACGACCCGCCGACGGCGATCTTCGCGGGCAGCGACCTGCAGGCGTTCGGCGTGTTCGAGGCGGCGCGCCAGCGCGGCCTGCGGGTGCCGGAGGACCTCAGCGTGGTCGGCTTCGACGACCTGCCGCTGTCGAGTTCGGCCTGGCCGCCGCTGACCACCGTGCGGCAGCCGCTCCAGGAGATGGCGGCGCTCGCCGCCCGCATGGTGCTGGCGATGGGCCGCGGCGAGGGCGCGGAGGCGCGCCGGGTCGAGCTCGCCACCGACCTGGTGATCCGCGAGAGCACCGCACCGCCGCGGTGATATTCGCGCTAAGGTTTCTGCCGATATCGCCGGGTTCGCGGGACGGGGCTGACGGTTGCGCAGTTGGCATGGGGCGGCCGTCACGGCCCTGGTGACGGCCCTGGTGACGGCCCTGGTGACGGCCTTCGTACTGACCTTCCTCGGTGTCCCGGCGACGGCCCAGGCCATCGACGCACCGGCCGGCGTAGAGGAGCGGCCGTGCCCGGTCGCGATGCCGTCGGGCACGACCTGCGGGTTCCTCCTCGCCCCCGAGCGGCGTGACGTGCCGAACAGCAGGACGATCAAGGTGGGGTTCGCCGTCCGCCGTGCGACGACCCCCGCCGACGGCTCCGAAGATCCCGTCGTCTTCACCGGCGGCGGCCCCGGCTCGCCATCGTCACCGCTCACCGGGTTGCTCACCGGCATGTTCCCGGACCGTGACGTGGTGGTGATCGAGCAGCGCGGCAGCCGTTACTCCGAGCCCCGGCTGAGCTGCCCCGAGATCGCCCGGGGCATGGTGGCGACGCTGACGGCGCCCCCCAAGGACAGGCCCAACGACACGCCGAAAGACACGCCCGAAGAAACCGGCAAGGCCGGAGACGGGGCAGCCACCGAGATTCATCCGGGGATCCTCGATGAGGCCGAGGCCTGTCTGGTCCGCCTCCAGCGCGAGGGGGTCGACCTTCGCGGCTACCGCACCGCCGAAATCGCCGGCGACGTCGTGGATCTGCGCCGGGCGCTGGGCTATCAGCGGTGGAACCTGTTCGGCGTGGGCTACTCCACCCGTCCGACGCTCCAAGCCGCCGCGCTGGACCCGGACGGCACACGGGCGGTGGTGCTCGACTCGTTCCAGCCTGCCGAGGCCAAGTGGTACGACGACGCCGCACCCAACCTCGCGGCGACCATCGCCAAGTTGGGCGGCACGGCGCGTTTCGCGGCGATGGTGACCCGGTTCAACGCCGCCCCGGCCGTCTTCGACACCCGTGACCCGATCAGCGACAGGCGGATCTCCTTACGGCTGACCGGCGACGACGTGGCGACGCTCGTCGAGGAGGCACTCCACGACGCCGACCTCGTCCCGATCGTCCCCGCCCTGGTCGACGGGCTGGCCGACGGCCGTACCGGTCTGCTCCGCCCGCTCGTGGACCGCATGAGTGGGAGGCTGACCTCACGTGACTGGGGGCTCTACTATGCCGTCCGGTGCCAGGACGAGGCGCCGTTCAACGACTTCCCCGGCGACGCCCGGCCCCGGCTGTCCGCCGTCGTGGCCGACGCCGCCGTGTGCGGGGCATGGCGGCTGCCCCCGTCGCGGAACGGCTGGGCACAGCAGGACGCGGCCGCACAGGTCGCCGCGCCGGTCCTCGTCGTCGGCGGGCAACTCGACCCGGCCGCCCCTCCCGAGTCAGCAGGCAGGGCCGCCGCCGCGCTCTCCGGCGCCCGCTTCGCGGAGTTCGCCGGCGTCGGCCACGCCGTGTTCCTGTCGAGCGACTGCGGCCGCCGTACGATCGCCGCGTTCTTCGACGATCCCGCGTCGACGGGTGCGGCGGCCTGCGAGCCCGGGAAGGCGCCCCGTCCGCTGGTGCGGCCGGGGGACGTGCTGCTGACGCCGTCGGCCTATCAGGCGACCGTGACACCGGCGCTGCTCGCGCCGGGCGTCGTGTTCGTGATCGTGGCGGCCGTGCAGTTGCTCGCCGGACTGGTCGCTCTGGTCCGGAGGGCCGCCGGAAACACGACCCGGCGGCGCGGCACACCGGCCGCGTTGCCGGTGCTCGCCGGACTGGCCGGGGTCGCGTTCGGCGGCCTGTCCGCGCTGAATGTGTCCGGCCGGGCCGAGCCGGCCATGCTCGCCATCGGGGTGCCGCCGACGATCGCGTGGTACGGCCTGCTCATCGTCGTGGCCACCGTGCTGTCCGGCATCGAGGCCTTCCGGCTGCACGCCAGGGCCGTACGGATCGTCCCCGTCCTGACGGGACTGGCCTGTCTCGCCTGGTTCTACGGCTGGCTGCTCGCCTGAGCCAATTCCTGGAAACGTCTCTCATCTCCCCTGAAACTTTCAGGCTCGGCCGCTTCGCCCCTTCCCGAGGGGATTACGTGTCCCCAGCCACGCCTCGATCTGTGTCAGCGCTTGATCCAGCGTACTGGGCGGAGCATATATGCGGGGATGGGTCACGACAGAGAAGAACTCGTGCAGGCAGGGCCAGGGGATCGCCCAGGGGGACCGCCCTTCGGCGAGCCCCCGAACCCGAGAGGCCGCCCTGTCATGAAACGGACTGTCGCGGCGGTGAGCGTATACCAGGATGTTGGTGTCGACAGCGATCACAGACGGTCCCCGTAAGCGAGCGCGCGGATCTCCTCCCACGATGCGAGGCCCATGCCCGGCTGAAGGCCCTCGCCGTCCACGGACGCGTCCGTCAGCTTGAAAGAAGCACGCCCGGACCTGAGTGACAGTACAGACCGGAGCCCTTCTTCGATCAGCGCCTTCAATGTGGTGCCCTCATGCCGAGCCATCTCACGCGCCTCCTGGAGCAGGACGTCTGCGATGTCGACCGTCGTCTTCATACTGGTGACCATACCCAGGGACCCATACTCCCACATCGGATCACCTTCTGTCACGCTCACTTTACTCTCCGTCGATTATTCTGAGAGCAGGGTCAGGCGAAGCTTAAGAAGCAATTAACAGGAAACTTTATTAATAGAACCCATTGACTGCCCTGCTCCAGCGGGATTAGTTTCCGGGTCAAGCCCCTGGCGGCCGGGGTGTTCGTACGACTTGGCACTTCGCCTATGGAGGTGGCCCTGTGCTGAAGGGCAATGCCGTGCGCCTGCGCGCGGCGTCGGGAGCGGCCTTACTCGCCCTCCTCACGGGAGTGGCGGCCGGCTTCGCCGCGGTCGGCGGCGCGACCGGCGCGGTCGCGGCGGTCGACAACGAGAGTTGCCGCCCCGACGGCCTCTACCGGACCCCCGATGTGGACGTTCCGTACTGCCTCACCTACGACGGGGAGGGGCGGGAGAAGATGGGCGCGGACCACGCGCGCCGCATCATCGGATACTTCACCGGCTGGCGCGACGGCGGCAACGGGCAGACCCGTTACCTGGCGAGCGACATCCCCTGGGGCAAGGTCACCCACATCAACTACGCGTTCGCCCACGTGGGATCGGACAACAAGATCTCCGTGGGCTCGAACCGCCCGGAGAACGCGGCAATCGGCATGACCTGGCCGGGCGTGGCCGGGGCCGAGATGGACCCGGCCTACTCCTACAAGGGCCACTTCAACCTGCTCAGCAAGTTCAAGAAGCAGTACCCGAACACCAAGACGCTGGTCAGCGTCGGCGGCTGGGCGGAGACCGGCGGCTACTTCGACGACTCCGGCAAGCGGCAGGCCAGCGGCGGTTTCTACACGATGACCGCGAACCAGGCGAGCATCGACACGTTCGCCGACTCCGTCGTGTCATTCCTTCGGACGTACGGCTTCAACGGCGTCGACATCGACTACGAGTACGCGACGTCGAACAAGGACGCGGGCAACCCCCTCGACTGGCCGATCGCCAACGGCAAGCGCGGCACCCTCATGAAGGGCTACGTCGCGCTGATGAAGACGCTGCGCGAGAAGCTGGACCGCGCCTCCGCCGCCGACGGCAAGTACTACATGCTCACCGTCGCCGCGCCCGCCTCCGGCTGGCTGCTGCGCGGCATGGAGACCTACCAGGTCACGCAGTACCTCGACTACCTCAACATCATGTCGTACGACCTGCACGGCGCCTGGAACCAGTACGTCGGCCCCAACGCCTCCCTGTACGACGACGGCAAGGACGGCGAGCTCGCCGCCGGCGGGGTCTACGGGGCCGGGCAGTACGGCGGCATCGGCTACCTCAACACCGACTGGGCCTACCACTACTTCCGCGGGGCGATGCAGCCGGGCCGGATCAACATCGGCCTGCCGTACTACACACGCGGGTTCAAGAACGTCAACGGCGGCACCAACGGCCTGTGGGGCACGGCCCCCGGCACCACCTGCCCGGCCGGTTCCGGCCTGACCAGCTGCGGTGACGGCGCGGTCGGCATCGACAACCTCTGGCACGACCTCGACGACAACGGCAAGGAGTCCCCCGCCGGCTCCAACCCGATGTGGCACGCCAAGAACCTGGAGAAGGGCATCCTCGGCGACTACCTGGCCTCCTACGGCCTCGGGGACGCCACCCTGACCGGCACCTACACCCGCAACTACAGCTCGACGCTCACCGCCCCCTGGCTGTGGAACTCCACCAAGAGGGTGTTCCTGTCCACCGAGGACGAGCAGTCGGTCGGCGCCAAGGCCGACTACGTGATCGCCAAGGGCCTCGGCGGCACCATGATCTGGGAGCTCGCCGGCGACTACGGCTGGGACGCCGCCAAGGGACAGTACGAGCCCGGCACGACGCTGACCACGCTCATGTACGACAAGTTCAAGACGGCCACGCCATACACGAACGTGCGGGCGACCACCGCGATCCCGGCCCAGAAGCTGGACCTCTCGGTCGAGTTCCGGGACTTCGCGCTCGGCGACAACAACTACCCGATCAACCCGAAGATCCACATCACCAACAAGTCGTCGATGACCCTGCCGGGCGGCACGGAGTTCCAGTTCGACTACGCGAGCTCGGCTCCGGGCACCGCCTCCGACCAGTCCGGTTTCGGGATGACGGTGATCCGCAAGGACCACAACGCGCCCAACAACGTCGGCGGTCTCAAGGGCGACTACAACCGGGTGTCGTTCAAGCTCCCGAGCTGGCAGACGCTCGCGCCGGGCGGCTCGGTTGACCTCGCCTTCGTGTACCAGCTGCCGACCTCGACCCCGTCGAACTGGACGGTCACCTTCGGCGGCAACTCCTACGGCATCCTCCAGGACCTCGCCCGCGGCGGCACCGTCGCCTCGCCGTCGCCGTCCCCGTCGAGCTCGCCGGGAGGACCGTCCCCGTCGCCGTCCGGGACCCCCTGCGCGGCCGCCCCCTGGTCCGCCACGACCGTCTACAACGGCGGCAACCAGGTCTCCCACAACGGCCACACCTGGCGGGCCAAGTGGTGGACCCAGGGCGAGACCCCGGGCACGGCGGGAGTCTGGGAGGACATGGGCACCTGCGGGAACGACAACCCCTCCCCCAGCCCCTCACCGAGCGCCAGCCCGAGCCCGTCGCCCAGCCCGAGCGCGAGCCCGTCGCCCAGCCCCTCACCCAGCCCGAGCCCGTCGCCCAGCCCGAGCGCGAGCCCGTCGCCCAGCCCCTCGCCGAGCCCGAGCTCGCCCGGCGGCGGCAACCCCGCCTGGAAGGCCGGCACGAGCTACACCGCGGGGGCCAAGGTGAGCTACGGCGGCTCGAACTACCAGTGCCTCCAGTCGCACACGGCACTCACCGGGTGGGAGCCGCCGAACGTGGCGGCGCTGTGGAAGAAGTTGTGACCCGAGGCCCCGGCCCCGAGGTCGCGATCTGAGACGTGGTCGGGCGGTGCGTAAGACCCCCCAGCCGCCCGGCCCACAAACCTCCGGACCGCGCGAGACCGGTGACACTCTCGCGGTCCGGAGCCCAACCGCCGCCCGGCGGTCCCAGCCAGGGACCGCCGGGCGCCCCCATATCCACCCCCTCCCCCCTCCCCCCTCCCCTCTCCCTCCCCCGCGTGATCTTGCAGTTTCTCGCACCAAGCCCCCGTGACATGGGCAGACGCCATCCGTGATCTTGCAGTTTCTCGCACGCTTCCGCATCGACCTGGGCGAAGCCATTGCGTGATCTTGCACTTCAGGCGCAGGGGGACCGATCAGCCGTGATCAGTGGGACCATTGCGTGGCAAGACCCCGCCAATTGGAGGCAAAGCAGGTGTTGGAGATGAGGCGGGCGGCTCTACGCGCGCTGGTGGTCCCGCTGGCCGTGTGCGCGGCCCTGCTGCTGCTCACGGCGCCCGCGCGAGCGCACAACGTGCTGACCGGCAGCGATCCCAAGGACGGTGCGACACTCGCGGCCATGCCCGCCCGGGTGACGCTCACCTTCGATCAGCCCGTACGCCCCGACTTCGCCAGGGTGGCCGTCACCGGCCCCGACGGCGCCCGCTACGAGCAGGGCGAGGTGGCCGTGAACGGCACCACCGTCTTCATCGGCGTCCGGTCCCCGGCACCGGCGGGCGCCTACTCCATCGGCTACCGCATCGTGTCGAACGACGGGCATCCCATCACCGGCACCATCGACTTCACCGTAACGGGCGACGGCACCGTGACGGGCGACGGCACCGCGGCGACGGCTCCGGCCGGGCCGCCGGTGACAGCGTCCCCGCCCGGCACGCCCCCGCCCGGCGCTGCCCCGCCGGGAGTTCCCGTGTCGAAGTCCGGCGGAGGGGGCTGGGTGTGGGTCCTGCTGACCATGACCGCCACGCTGCTCGCAATGTGCGCCTACGTGCTGGTACGGCATGACCGTCGGCAGCGGAGCGCGGCATGACCTCGACCAAGGTACGGCGCACGCCGCCGGACCCCACGCCGTCGGAGCGCACGTCGGAGCGCACGTCGCCTGCCGACCGGCCGCGGTTCCCGATCGCCGGACTGATCACGGCCGGCCTGCTCGCCGCGGTGATCGCCACGTGGCTGACATTGCCGGGACGCGCCCCGGGCATCCCCATGCCGAGCCTGGCAGTCGACTACGGCCTGCCGATCACCCGGCTGGTGCTCGACCTGGCCGCGACGGCGGCCCTCGGCCTCAGTCTCCTGCCCAAGCTGCTCGGCTTCGACGACCCCGAGCGGACCGAACCGGTGGCCGCGCGCGCCCGTCACTGGGCCGTGCTCGCCTCGCTCGTCTGGGGCGCCGCCGCGCTGGTGTCGACCGTGTTGAGCGCGGCCGAGTTGACCCCCGGACAGGTGCCCGACATCGCGACCTATGTCGCCCGCATCCCGTCCGGCCGAGGCCTGATCATCAGCACGTCCTTCGCCCTGCTCAGTGCCGCCGTGGGCATGCTCGCCGTGCGGTTCGGCGAGAAGGTCCCGGCCGAGCTACGGGTGCTGGTCGCCGGGTTCGGGCTGCTGCCGCTCCCGGTCACCGGCCACGCCTCGAACTGGTACTGGCACGACCTCAGCATGGTCGCCATGGAACTGCACGTCATCGGGGCCTCGGCCTGGACGGGTGGACTGGTCGCGCTCGCCGTGCTGCTGGTCCGCCGGCGTGACCTCCTCGCGGCCACGCTGCCGCGCTTCTCCCGGCTCGCCACCTACGCGCTCATCATCGTCAGCCTGTCCGGGATCTTCAACGGGGTGGTGGTGCTGCTGCTCACGCCCGGCGAGAGCTTCCCCGGGTCGCTGCTGACCACCCGGTACGGCTGGCTGATCGTGGCCAAGACCGTCCTCAGCGGAATCATCGCGCTGCTCGGGGCCAACATTCGATGGCGTCTCATGCCGGCGATCGAGCGCCGGTCGCGCACCGCGTTCGCGGTCTGGGCCGTGTTCGAGCTGGCCATCATGGGCCTCGCGTACGGCGTCGCCGTCGTCATCACCAGAACCCCCGTGATCTGATGGATCGGCATGTCCGGGTGCTCCCTGAAAAACCAGGAGCATCCACGGCACCGCTGCGCACATCAGCCACTATCTACACCTAATTCCCATCACTCGGAAAACCTCGGATAAAGAGAACGTAATACCTCTCCCAGGTTTCAATATAGATCTAGCCCAAAATTTCCATAGAGCCCGGTCATGGGGTGCCGTTAAGTAATATTTAATGCACTTAGCTCTTTTATTGGACACGGGGGATCTACCTTGAAGGTCAGGGGGGTGCGCCTGCCGCGCCCGCGCTCCATCAGGGGTCGCTTCACGCTTACCGCGGGATTGGTCTCTTTGATCATTCTCGCGGTGATCGGCGCCGGTTCCGACTTCGTGATCCGCAAGACCGTCGAGTCGCACGTCTTCAACACGACGCAGCAGGCCGCCATGGACTGGATGTCGTCGATGCGGCTCGACGGGACGCCGCGGGCCGATGGTCCGGCCGATCGAGCCCGGCTCCTCCAGCTCGTCGATTCCCGAGGGCGAGTGGTGGCGGCCAGCGCAGCGGCGGCGGACAGGCCGCCGCTGAGCACGATCCGGCCACCCGTCCACGACCGGATTCAGTACCTGAAAACGTGCTCCTCCCAGGGCGGGTGCGTCCTTCTCACGGCCATGCGGCCCACTCCGCAGGCGGCCTCCCTGCTCTGGAGCGGCGAGCCCCACTACGTCTACTCGGGGGCGGAAGAGCCCGGCGTCCTGGCCGGGATCCGCCTGGAAGCCGCGACCGCCGCCCTGGTCCTGCTCACCTCCGCCTTCTCGGCCTGGATCATCTGGCTGGTGGTGGGGCGGACGCTGCGGCCGGTGGCGGCGATACGGGAGAAGATCTCCGAGGCCACGGTGAGGGACGTGAGCCTGCGACTGCCCGAGCCGCCCGGCGACGACGAGATCGCCAGGCTCGCCCGCGCGAGCAACCGGTTTCTCGACCAGTTGGACAAGCTCGTGTCCGATCAGCGGCGCTTCGCCTCCATGGTCTCCCACGAGCTCCGGTCCCCCGCCGCCGCCCTGCGTGCCCAGGTCGAGGAGGCGCTCCTCTACCCCGACGATGTGGATCCGCACGAGGCCCTCCGTGGGGCTCTGCGTTCGACGGAGCGCTTTCAGCGGATCATCGACGAACTGCTGGCCTACACCCGGGTCAAGCGGACCGGCACGTCGGCTCCCGAACCCGTCGACCTCACCGCGATGGTGCGGGCGGAGCTCGGCACGCGGCCCCCTCACGGCAAGCCGGTCCTGCTACACGCCGCCTCCGAACGGCTGACCGTGCTCGGCATCCGGCTGCATCTGCTGGGCGTCCTGAGCAACCTGCTGGCCAACGCTCAGCGGCACGCGCACTCCCGCGTCGATGTCACCGTCGAACGTTCCGGCGACCAGGCCGTGCTGATCGTCCAGGACGACGGCGACGGCATCGCGTCGGAGGACCGCGAGCGGGTCTTCGAACCCTTCGTCCGGCTGACGGACGGACTGCGCCGCGATCCGGGGGGCAGCGGGCTCGGTCTGGCGATCTGCCGCGAGGCCGCCAGGGCCCACCATGGTTCTCTCGCGGTCGAGGACTCGCCGCAGGGAGCTCGCTTCGTGCTCCGCCTGCCGCTCACGGACCTACGGCCGAGCCCTCAGCCGGACGAAGAGCTGCAGCCGGCGCGGTCCTGATCGCGGGACCGGGCCGGCTGCGGGGCTCAGGCTTCGTGGGCCTGCGGGATTCGGAGGGTTCGGAGGGTTCGGAAGCTCAGGCTCCGGCGGCCGGTGCGACCACCTCCGACTGCGGGGCCTCCGACTGCGGGGCGGCCTGCGTCTCGAGCGGCATCGCGCCCGGCTCAGGAGCTGTTAGGCGGTGCCTGCCGGCGAACCATTCGATCGCCAGCCAGGCGACCGCCAGCCCGGCGAGGGCGACCGGCCACGACTCGACGGCGTACGGCGGCGTCTGCACGCGGGCCTGTACGGCGAGACCGCCGTACACCCCGCCGGTCACGAGCACGGCGCCGAGCACCGGTCGCAGGTACGGCACCCGCACCAAGAACGCCAGATCGACGCAGAGCCCGCCCAGCACCAGGAAGAACGGCACGGCCGACGCCGGGAAGTCGCCCCCGACGAGCAGCGGCCAGATCACGCAGCGGTACCCGACGTACACGGCCGCCACGGTCGTACCCGTCCAGCGCCGCCCGACCATGAGACGGGCGAAGACCACGGCGGCCATGCCCACCACCACGGCGTAGACCGGGTAAACCCACTCGGGGATCGGCAGGGAGAACTTGACGACCATCGTACGGTCCACCGCCCGGCCCATCTGCTGGGCGGCGAACTCGAGCAGGCTGGGCTCGGCGTACGGGGCGCCCCGGTCCCATGAGGCGATCTCCAGCACACCGTACTCCTGCTGCTGCTGCGCGAAGTGGACGTTCTCCAGGAAGAACGCGAACAGGCCGCCCAGCACGAGCGTGCGCCGCCGCGCCGAGACCCCGGTGTGCGGCCCGGCGCCGACGAACCATCCCCGGATCGCCCCGGCGAGCATCAGCGCGGTCCCGATGTAGAGCAGCGCGTGCGAGGGGCTCCATGCGGTGATGTCGAGCCCGTTCACCCGGTGGTTGATCAGGTCGAGCGGGATCGCGATGAGGAAGATCCCGGTGCCCCACACGATCAGGCGGGACGCCGTCCGGTCCACGCCGTAGCCGGTATACCAGTGCACCAGCGCCAGGCCGACCGCGATGACCGTGCCCACGGTGTTGAGCAGGTGCGGCGGAGCCAGGTCGTCGCGCAGCCACTTGAAGTGCCACGACACGTCCCAGCTCGATCCGAGGACCTTCAGCAGGAACGCCGCCAGCCAGCCGAGGTAGAGGACCCGGAACAGATCGGCCGGCGTCTCCCGGCCCGCCTCCCCACGGGTCCAGTAGGGAAGCGCCCACGCGAGAACGCGGAGCACCAACGCGCGAACGGCGTACCCCCACCTGCGGACGGGTGCGGTGAGTAGCCTGAACATCGTTCCTGTTGCCACGCCCGAAATGATGCCGGTCCCGTGACTGGCCACGCAATCAGGGACTTCCCCGATGCATCATCACGATTCGGCACGCGCCGGCGTCGGAAGCACTGTCTGTCCGGGCCAGTAGCATCGCCGCATGAGACTTCCGGACGGGCGACGGCCCCTGGCGGCGGCGGTCGCGCTCGTTCTCCTGGGGGCCGGCGTGCTGGCCTGGGTGCTGTGGCCGTCCCCACCGCCCGTCAGGGGCCAGGACGTCGCGATCCCCGTCATGGACGGGCCGGCCGGCGACCAGCGGGTGACCCTCGACGCCGCCTTCTTCCCACCGGCCTCGGGTGGTGCGGCCCCGGCGGTGCTGCTCGCCCACGGGTTCGGCGGAAGCAAGGAGGACATGCGATCGTCGGCCGCCCGGCTGGCTGAGCGGGGCTACGCGGTGCTGACCTGGTCGGCCCGCGGGTTCGGCCGCTCGACCGGAGAGATCGCGCTCAACTCGCCCGACTACGAGGTCAAGGACGTCCGCCAACTCGTCGACTGGCTCGCGAAACGGCCCGAGGTGCGCCTCGACGCCACCGGCGACCCGCGCGTGGGCATCGCGGGCGGCTCGTACGGCGGGGCCATCGCGCTGATGGCTGCCGCCTACGACGGCAGGATCGACGCGATCGTCCCGCAGATCACCTGGCACGACCTGGCCGACGCGCTGTTCCCCGACGCCACCGGACAGGGACCGCTGAACGGCGTGTTCAAGAAGATGTGGGCCGGCATCTTCTTCGGCTCCGGCGGCGGCGCCTTCGCCTCGGGTCGGGGCCTCCCGGAAATCGCCGACGCCGACCCGGGTGCGGGCGGCGGAGCGCGCGTGCCGACGGCCGAGCAGGTGCGGTGCGGGCGCTTCCTCCCGGAGATCTGCGACATGTACCAGGAGGTGGCCGAGACCGGGCGGGCCACGCAGGCCGCGGTCGACCTCCTGCGCCGCTCCAGCCCGATCTCGGTGCCGGGGAAGATCAAGGTCCCCACACTGCTGATCCAGGGACAGCGCGACTCGCTGTTCCCGCTCTCCCACGCCGACGCCAACGCGCGGGCCATCGCCGCCACCGGCGCCCCGGTGGAGGTGGCCTGGCTGAGCGGCGGGCACGACGGCGGCGACGGCGAGCCCGACTGGGTCTTCGACCGTACGGCCGGCTGGTTCGACCGCTGGCTGAAGGCAGACGGGGAGCCGGGCGACGCCGCCGAAGCCGGAGCCTTCATCGTCTCCAGAGACGGGGGACGCGACCCGGGGACGCGGCAGCGCGTGCTGGTGCACACAGTGGCGGACCGCTACCCCGGCCTGTCCGGCACCGACCCGGCCACGGTCACGATCGCGGGCCCCGACCAGCCGGTCGCCAACCCGCCCGGCGGAGCTCCCCCCGCCATCTCATCCGTGCCCGGCTTCGGCGGCCTGCTCGGCGGCTTGGGCGGCAGCGCCTCGGTCGCGCTGGACATGCCGGGCCAGGCCGCGACCTTCGAGTCAGCGCCGCTGACCGCGCCGCTCCAGGTCACCGGCGGCCCGACGGTCCGGATCCGGGTGTACGGCGAGGGCGAGGCGACGCTGTTCGCCAAGCTCTACGACTCCTCCGATGGGGCGCAGGCCGTCCTCCCGTCCGGCCTCGTCGCGCCGCTGCGGGTCACCGCCACCGAGGCCGGGACCCCGGTCACGGTCACGCTGCCGGCCATCGACCGGCGGTTCGACGCCGGGCACCGGCTGCGGGTGGTCGTCTCGACCACCGACCTGGCGTACGCGACGCCGGCCGCCCCCGCCGTCTACCGCATCGGCCTGGACTCGCCGGACCTGACGCTGCCCCGGGACGCGGCGCTGACCACCCCGCGCACCGGCCCGGCCTGGTGGGTATGGGCGCTGCCGCTCGCCGCGGTCGCGGTCGCCGCCGCGCTGCTGCTCGCCGGCCGGGCCGGGACACGGGCCCGGGCCCGTGACGACCGCCGGACGGACCTCGCCGAGGTGCCGCTCGTGATCAGCGGCCTGGGCAAGCGCTACCGGGGCGGTGAGAAGGCCGTGGACGGCCTGTCGTTCCGGGTGGACAAGGGCCAGGTGCTCGGCCTGCTCGGGCCCAACGGCGCGGGCAAGACCACCACGATGCGGATGCTGATGGGCCTGATCCTGCCCGACGAGGGTGAGATCAGGATCTTCGGCGACCGGGTGGTGCCCGGCGCCCCCGTGCTGTCGCGGCTGGGCTCGTTCGTGGAGGGACCCGGCTTCCTGCCGCACCTGACCGGCCGGGCCAACCTCGAGCTCTACTGGCGGGCCACCGGTCGGCCGGCGCGGGACGCCCATCTGGAGGAGGCGCTGGAGATCGCCGGGCTCGGCGCGGCCCTCGACCGCGCCGTCCGCACCTACTCCCAGGGCATGCGGCAGCGGCTGGCCATCGCCCAGGCCATGCTCGGCCTGCCGGACCTGCTGGTGCTGGACGAGCCGGCCAACGGCCTCGACCCGCCGCAGATCGCCGAGATGCGCAAGGTGCTCAAGGCGTACGCCGAGCACGGGCGCACCGTCATCGTCTCCAGCCACCTGCTGGCGGAGGTCGAACAGACCTGCAGCCACGTGGTGGTCATGCACCGCGGCCGGCTGGTCTCCGCCGGGCCGGTGGGCGACCTGCTCGGCGCGGCCAAGGCGGCCAACGGCTCCGGCCCGCGGCTGGAGGACGTGTTCCTCGACCTGATCGGAGAGAGCCGTTGAGCCCGTTGACGCAGGAGTCCCAGGACCTCGGGCAGGCGTCCGGCTACGCGCCCGGGCGGACGCTGCCGCTGCGGGTGGAGATCCTGCGCCAGTTCAAACGACGCCGGACGCTCGTGATGTTCGGCCTGCTGCTGGCGCTGCCGTGGCTCCTCGTCGTGGCGTTCCAGTTCGGTCCGCAGCGCGGCGACCAGGGCTCGCTGCGACTGTCGGACCTCGCCACCCAGGGCGGGCTCAACTTCGCGGCCTTCGCGCTGTCGGTGTCGGCGAGCTTCCTGCTGGTCGTCGCCGTGGCGTTGTTCTGCGGCGACACGGTGGCGAGCGAGGCGAGCTGGTCGTCGCTGCGCTACCTGCTGGCCGCGCCGGTGCCCCGGAGCAGGCTGCTGCGGCAGAAGCTGATCGTGGCGCTGGGCTACTCCGCGGCGGCCGTGACCGCGCTCCCGCTGATGGCGCTGCTGGCCGGCACGCTGGCCTTCGGCTGGCACGACATCCGGGTGCCCGGCACGGGAGAGCTGATCCCGGCCGCCGATGTGCTGCCGAAGTTCGCCGTCGTCATCGGATATGCCCTGGTCAGCCAGCTCGTGGTCGCGTCACTGGCCTTCCTGCTCTCGGTCGGCACCGATTCGCCGCTCGGCGCGGTCGGCGGGGCGGTGGGCCTGGTGATCGTGAGCAGCATCCTCCAGGCGGTGGAGGCACTCGGCTCGGTGCGTGAGTTCCTGCCCACGTTCTGGAACGCCGCCTGGCTCGACGCGCTCGCCCCGCAGCCCGACTACAGCGGAATGATCAAGGGCGTGGCGGTCTCCGTGACGTACTCGGTGATCCTGATCGCCCTCGCCTTCCGCCGCTTCCGCCGCAAAGACGTGGTTTCCTGAATGAGAGCGGAGTCGACATGAAGCGCGCGTTCCGCTGGGGGCCTGTCACCGGGCCGGCCCGTGCGCGCACCGCCGCCGCGGCGTTCGTCGCTCTGATCATGTTCCTCGGCCTCGGAGCCGCGCTCGCCCTGGAGTGGGCGCGGGAATCAGGTGTCGTCTCCTACCTGACCAACCCTGTGGGCATGATCGCGGTCGCCGGATCGGCGACGGTGATCGCTGTTCTTGCCATGCGCAGGCCTGGGGGTGAAGACGGCCGGCGCCCGTCGCCGGCGCTGCTACGTGCCGAGTCGGCGGTGCTGCTGGCGTACCTGGTGCTGGCGGCGGTCGCTGTGACCGCACACCGGCGGGGATGGTCTGTGACGCCGCTGTCGGTGTCGCTGTGGGGCGCCTGGTGGATCGCTCCGCCTGCTGGATTGCAGGTGATCGCGCTGCGTATGCTTCCGCTGAGGCGCTCGATCATCTCTGTCTACGTAGCCGTCATCGCGGTGGCGATGGTGCTCCAAGCCTTGCTCTCCGAGCCGCAGGATCCGTTCGTCGGCGTCCCGCCGGCCGCGCCGCAGGCGTGGGTCCGCGCGCTTCCGGTGGACATCGGCGCTGCGCTGGTGCTCCTTGCGTCCATCGCCGCATGCGTCGTGTGCGTCCGCGACGCGGTACGTTCCAGCGGAGAGGACCGCGTTCGAGCGGTCTGTGCGACCGTATGCGCATCCATCGCCCCGCTGGTGTTCATCGTCTGCGTCGGGCTGGCGGTCGCGCGGGAGCCCGGGCAGGTCTCCCCCACCGCGGGGAGCATCGCCTACCTGGTAATGCTCGGCTTCGGCTGTGTGGCCGGCGTGGCGGTCACCATCAGGAACCTGACACTCAACTCCGCAGGTCGGATCCTGGCAGCGGCGGTCAGCGCGTACGCCGTGGTGGCGGTCGTCATCGGTGCGACCCTGGTCGCGGGCCTGCTGGCGCCGGCCGGGTCGTTCATGTCCGCGGTCACCGTCGTCGCCCTCACCGTCGGGGTCGTGCTGCTGACTTGGCGCGTCGCCTGGGCGCTGACCGCACGCCTCGAGGAGAGGGACTCCCCGGACCCTGCGCGGCGCCTTCCCGACCTGTCCGCGCGTGAACGCGAGGTGCTCGCACTCGTCGCGGACGGTGCCCGCGACGCGGAGATCGCCCGGGTCCTGTTCCTGTCCGAGCGGACCGTGGAGGCCCATCTACGACGCATCTACCAGAAGCTGGGTCTGGAGCCCGAGCCCGGCCGGAACCGGCGCTGGCTCGCCGCCCGGGCCTGGATCGCGGCAGGTGGCGGCTCTGAGGCCGAGATTAAGGGGAACTCCGGATAGCTGTTTTCACAGGTCCACGGCGAACATCAGGGTCAGGCCGGCCCGACCGGCCCCATCCGACCGGAGGACCTTCATGACCGTTCCCCTCGCCCGCCCCGCCGCCCCCCGGCAACGGACTCGATCTGGAGTTCCTCGCCTGGCGCTGGGTGTGGTGCTCGTCGTCTTCGCCTGCCTGATGTTCGCGAACGTCGACATCTGGCTCGCTTGGGATGACGCCAACCCGACGCTCGGGCACGGGCGATTGCTGCTGTACTTCACGACGCAGTCGAACCTGCTGGCCGTGATCGCACTGACGATGGTGGGCACGGCGTTGCTCCGCGGCCGCCGTCCCACGCGGGGCAGCGAGTACCTGCGGGGGCTCGCCACCGTCGACATGGCGATCAGCGGGCTCGTCGCGTCGATCCTCCTGACCGAGCCGGGCGCCCCCTTCACCTACTCCGACTTCCTCCTGCATCAGGCCGGGCCCGCTCTGATGGTGCTGTGGTGGGTGATAATGCCGCCCACCGAGCCGGTGCGGTGGTCGGCCGTGTTCGTCTGGCTCACCCATCCGCTGCTGTGGACGCTGTGCGTGCTCACCTACGGCGCTGAATCGAGCGACGGCTGGGTGCCCTACTTCTTCCTCTCCCCCGACGAACCCGGCGGATGGGGAGCGGTTGCGATCTCCCTCCTCGTCATCCACCTCCTCTTCGCGGTCCTGGCCGTCGGAGTGGTCTCCGTGAGCAGGTTCGCACGCTGGCGCGGATCCGTATGGCGCCCCTTCGATGCGCACATGCACGAGACCGACCTTGAGTGAGGAACCGGCAAGCAGCGTCTGTGTCACCGTCGACTTCTCCGACTGAACATGAAGCGCGGCGAGAGGGAAGGAACGGCGGGGCGGCAGGCGCGATTGACTTCACCACCATCGCCCCTCAGTCTTCGTCGAGATGGCGGAGCATCTCCTGGACTTCCTGAGTTTCGGGATGGTCGGGGCCGAAGAGGAGGCGGAGGTCCTCCAACAGCGGTGTGATGACCTCCCTCGCCTGTCGGTCATCCCGTTCGGCGGCCAGGGCATCGCTTCCGTCTACGGAGAGAGCACGTGAAGGGAGTGCGGGAGTGAACGAAGCGCTTGATCTGTCCCATGCCTTATGGCGCAAGAGCAGCATCAGCGGGGGTAGCGGACAGTGCCTGGAGGTGGCGATCACCGACACCGCGGTCGGCGGCCGCGACACCAAGGACCCCGAGGGCGGCACCCTCGTCTTCAACCGTGACGAATGGCGCGCATTCCTCGGCGGCGTACACAACGGAGAGTTCGACCTCGACTAGGGACACGACCAGGCCCCGACAGCTCGCCGCGGCGGGCCCTCGACGAAGCCGCATCGTCGAGGGCCCGCGACTTCCGTATCCGTTTGTAATACACTCA